>JAIRNU010000022.1 GCA_031257945.1 Holosporales bacterium | reverse complement strand
CAGGGCATAATTCTGAACTGGGAGCAATGCCAGAATAGAACCGAGAACTACTCAGCTATTCGCTGGACCTCCCCAAGCCTTGATATTGTTGACTAACAGCTACACCTAATTCTGCAGCGTTGTTTAAATTTGCCAATTTTTCGCCATATTCCCCCTATTAAAAATGATGCCTCAAAAAACTAGCATCATTTTTTGCCAACAATATCAAGGCGTTGAGAGGTCAGGTGAACAGCTGAGTAGTAACAATTTCCTGCGTTGTCAGGTACGTGTGCTCTAGTGTGCATCGAGCTCAGCCGTTTGCTCCGCGGAGAGCTTGCTCCTGGTGCCGGTTGACTTTGGGGTGAGTTTTGTTGTCGTTAATGTATTCGGATACGTAATTGCCTACGGTATCGCTGTTAATGAAATAGAATTTGGCGATGGATACGTAGCTCTTACCGCTGTCAGCTAGGAGGAGAATCCGGATGCGAAGGGCAATCTGGACATTTTTTTCTTTTTTAAGGCGTACCTCAAGCTCTGCGCGATCTGTTTCACTGAGAAAATTTTTCATAATATTGCCATTAATTACACTCTAAGTGGTATATAGTATAAGACAGTATACGCGTCAAGAGGAAAAATTAGGAGTCATTTACTATATTCTTGTAATGACCTGAAAAATCCCCAAGCTACGACTTTTTCGATAAAAAGAATGAGAAATTGTCAAATAGGTCACCTAGCGGTTTGTATATATCCTGCGCCAAGTCGTACCAAATAATGTATGAAGCAAAAAGGTACAGCACAATAAACGTGATAATGGATTTTGTCCAAAAAGCAACGCTTGGCAGGGTGCGTTTGTTTTCAGTAACCATTGTGTGCTCGTAGCATAGCGGCATTACCCTTGTTTTTGCGTATTTTGTTATCGATGGGTTCGTCCCATGAATAAATGCATAGAGCCGTTGCTCGTAGCTTTTGATGATTTCTGCATCGTTGGGATCGCGGTATTTCCCTCGAAACCCCAGGGAAAGCACGCAAAAGTAAATCCGCGCTATCCCGATTTTGGCTGGCTCGTACCGCGACAAAATGGCATCTATCCGTTGAAAAATCGTTTCTCCAGAGGACTGGGAATGGAATATATTCCCCTCGAGCAAAGAGTTTTGCCAGGCGAACCGCCCCTTCCAATTCATATTTAAAAACGTTTCATCAGCAAGTGAAACCATCGCATATTGCAATTCCCTGAACGATAATGAATCATCCTGAAAGAACTGGATAATTTTGGTCGCTTGGGCGTTAAGCACATTTTTTAGGCGATTTTGAATATCGCTAATTGCTTTTATTGCGTGTACTGGGACATTAGGATTGGCCACCCCGTAAGGATGTGGTGGCTG
This sequence comes from Holosporales bacterium, assembly GCA_031257945.1. GTDB lineage: Bacteria > Pseudomonadota > Alphaproteobacteria > BNTO01 > BNTO01 > JAIRNU01. Next base: position 17,791 of record JAIRNU010000022.1, on the reverse strand, counting down.
ATTGTCATTTGCTGCACTTTTTTCGTCAGTTGGCGAGTTTTCATCCGATGGGCTTTGTTCCTCGTTGGCGGGTGGGGCGGATAGCGCCGCTACCTCTAACTCTTGATCCAGCCTAATTGTGCGCAACGCTATTTCCTTACACCGAAGTAACTCGTAATAAAAATCCTTAAAAAGGGATTCTAATATTTTTTCTGTACTGTAATCTGCTGGGGTCGTTTCCATATATACCTTCTATCTTCCACTTACGCTGCCTTTTCGAAATTGCCATCTGGGTATTTAGGCACATATAAAACTATGTTCATTGGGCGAGTTTGCTCCTCGTCAGACTGGTTGAAAATATGGAAATATTGATTCGTAATCACGAACGTTTTATCAGCTTTTATCGAGAACATAGTCGTGTCGCGCGGCGGAGATATCGTATATAACCGATCATCGTTAATCATGCACCGCGACGCCCCCAAAACCCGTCGTTCTTTAACTTGCTGTATCGCACTATCTGAAACAATTACAGCTTCATTCATCCACTCTTCGATTTCCTTAAAGGACACCCCCTGTTTCGCCCGGACCCCGACCAATAGCTCGTCTTTATGGATGTACGAAGGGTGCACCTTTAACGAAAAGAACTTCTCATTTTTGACAAATGGAAGTATAGTATAGTCAAGCGAGATCCGGTCTATACACTCTGTTATATACTCAATAACCGGTTCGATACATTCATCTATATTGTTATGATTGTAATTTTTAAATTTATCCGGGATCCTCGATAGAGTAAGCTGAGAGATAATACCAGCCCCCCTGATCAGCTCATAAAACAGTGTTGCTGGGGAGATTGCCAGGCTACTCACCGCTACCTCAAGGATAGGCAGCACAGTTATCAGGGGCCGTAGGATATCCGCCGTTTCTCGCAGTAAATTCGAGCCTACCTGATTTTGCCATTTTTCACTGAATGCGTAGGCTTTTTCCCTTATTTTTTTGACCAGTGTGGCACCTTTTTGTATTAATAATGCCTTGGGGTCAAGGTAAAAACACGGCGGAGTAAAGTCTAGCAGCTTAAAGGCATTGTCTTCGAATTTTACCTTTGCTATTGGGAATCCGGTATGTTTTGGCGGAAGGGAATTTCCCAAATAAAGCGCAAAATTAGGGATAAGACGGGCGATTGGAAGCGGATTGTCCCCGGTGTTTTCATCTTTTATCTCCGCTCCGTCAAATGAATTAAACCGCGGGGTAGCACCAAGCAATGGCGATACATCTGGAACTCTTTCAGGGATAACAAGCTGAATAAAATCAGGTTGCTCATACAACTCCTTTTTCTTACTGCTTAGGTCGCATTCTATGGATAACAGCGTATCTTCCCCTTCGTCGTAATAATAGATCAACCCATCTGGCATTACAATTTCCGCGGATTGCACTCTAAAAAGGCCTGTTGGCATAGTGATTTGGTCTATTCGGAGGTTATGAATGCCCCAATGATGCGGCGAGGTAAGGTCTAAGTGGCGCGACAATATCTGCTGATCACGCAGGTTTTGCTGTTGGAAGTGGTGGGGGGAAAGCTGCATCCCGTCGTGCCACTGTATAAGTGGAACAATATTTTTATTCGTACTCTTTTCGTTACTCATAGGCCGTTACTCATAGGTTCCGTTACTCATGGTGTATACACAGTACAACAATAACTGTTGCATTATGCGAGGAAAACTGAAAAAAGCCAAGACTGCGCGAGAGTAGACGCATGAGATAAAAACTTGACAAAATAATCAGCGGCACAGCCCCTTGTTCTGCTGAGATTTTTTCCAAAAACATATCCCTACGGTGTAGAAACGGCAAACACTGCTGTTCTTGATATATTGCTAACTGAGAATAGAACTAAACAATTATTAAAGTTTTTTAAAGTATATTTTTTTCATGCATAGGTCCCTCCGCCACGCTCAGCAATAACCGCATGATTTTTGGCAATCATGCTTCCAATTGCTAGATTATTGCTGTACTGGCGACCAAGAGCAATCATATGCGTCCTTTTTTGTGTTTATTTCCCTCATAAAAAATCCCGTCAAATCGATCATACAAATCTTCCTGGGGGCGCGGGGGCCAGATTGCCTTGTGAAAACAATATATCGCCCGTTTGGCGACCAACAAGGAGCCTCCGCCAAATAGCACTGCACAATAACACGTTCTTCGGTGCCATTTGGCCTGACAACGCCGATAAAAAACTGCCCCCCGATTTGTTTAGAAAAGGCAATGAAATCGCCGCGCGGGGAGAAAACTGGCTGGGAGTACTTCCCTTCGTTATTGGTTATTCGGCGCACATTACTTCCGTCAGCATTCATGATGTACACTTTTTCCTTGCCAGATCTGTCTGACGTAAAGACGATACTTCTGCCATCGGGCGAATATGCTGGAGAAGTATCAATTGAGGTATGATCTGTTAGGCGCCGGATCCTCCCCTCAACCGTGTTCATTGTGTAAATTGCACTTTTCCCGTTGATAATCAGCGCGAAGCAGATGCTACGACCATCAGGGGAAAACCTCGGCGCGTACGTCATATTCACGTGAGCCCCGCCATTAGCCCGAGCAATCGCATTAAAATGTTCTTGCGTGAGGAGGGGCCTCTGCCGCCGCGTCCCAACATCAAGAAGGAATACATTTGCGCTTCTGCGCTTGGCCCGCCCAGTGCCCTCGGTTTTGTACACAAGAACAGCTATGGTCTGGCCGTCTGGCGAGTGGCGTGGAGTCATCACAAGATCGTCACCACTAGTAAGAGAAACAACATTATGTCCGTCTTGATCCATAAGTTTTAACGTTCGCAAATAGGTGAGCTTTTTCCCTTTTACGACTTTTGCTGGAGCCGTCTCTACATACACCAATTGCGTATTGAACATGCCAGATTCCCCGGTTAATCTTGTAAAAATTTGATCGGCTGCCATGTGTGCGGCTTTTCTGATGGCTTGCCTATGCACAGTTACTGAAAAAACCGTAAGCTTAAGGGCACAATTAATATCGTAAACGCGTACAGTTATTTCATAGCTGCCACCGGTCGATTTTACAGACCCACAAACCAGGAAGCGAGCTTTTACAAGGCGCCAATCCTGCATCCTAGGCTCACTTCGAGCTAGTACAGCAGGACTTTGCGTAAAGGAAGTCTTGGGGATTGCGATAAAGAGCCCGCAGCCGCATAAATCTGCCATAATGACTTTTGTAAACTGTTCACCGATTTCTTGTTCCGCGGCTGTTTCGCCAAATAGCGTGACAAAAGCGATTGGATCGGGTTTTACGTGCCCCTGAGTGATATGAATGCGGGTAGCCTTGGAGGCCTGTCCTAAAAAGCCGGAAATACAAGCAGATTCTGGGCTACATGCAAGATTAACAACGAAACACACAGCCACCCAAAAAACGGAAGATAATTTAAAATGCACGGTGGTACCAGACAAAACTCTCCGCCTTGAGTTTTACAAACTTTAGAGCGTTTTTGGAATGTTTTTTTGAGAGTTTTCGTTAAAACCGAAAGAACGAAGCTTTCGCAACGGTCTATTGCATGGTGGAAAAATAGGCCGAGAATTACAGTCTATCAACCCGTTAGTCCATATACTTTTTTAGAACTAATTGAGAAAAAAAGTAAAATGCAGTAAAATCGCGGCGAAAGTGGATTGTGAGTTGATGTGTTAGTGGTCGACGATACCGTAGACAATTTAAGTATTGATGAAATACTTGATTCTATCAAAAAATACGTCTCATCAAGCGAGAATGCCTCCGAAAGGGCTAAGCAGTGGGAAGAGACGTCAGATAATATTGTGCACGGGGACGTTGAGGCAATTCGATTGCCACCGGCATTTGATAATGAGGATGCCGTTGAAGATGCTACATCTGCCAGCAAAAATTATGAGGAAATTTCAATGCCGACTTTTATCCAAAAAGCAGCGGGGTATGTAAAGCCGCAAACAGGAGGGGCGGAGCTCGGAGAAGGTGTGGCTCCTGCTGTAGAGCCAGAACCTGTGGAAAAAGGGAAAGGGCGCGTGGAGGAGGTTTTACGCGGGTTTATTAATGATGTCAATGGTATTGTAACGGCGTCAAGCAATAGCAATCCTCGCGTGGGGAGCAGTCTTGACGATCTGGTTGTCGCAGAAATAAAACGAGCTGTTACGTTGTGGATAGACGAGAATATGCGAGCCGTCGTAGAAGAGACCGTTGAGCGCGAACTAAAGAGTATCACAGCAAAGCTCATACAGCTGCAAAGCCACTAGGCTGATTGCACGGCTCCTGGCTCCTGGCGCAATGGGTTTATGGAAGTAGTTTTGGTGATCTGGTGGAGGGTAGTCTGTACATCTCGTTATATATGTGCTCGATACATGGTTTAGTATATAGTTCGTACGTGCTAATTGCCTCGCTAAGCGCTGACAGAGCTTGAGTCTGTTCGATTGTTTCTTTTAACATTACCATCTCTTCGTTTTTTAGAGCTAATTGTCGTAGTATTCTTGAAAGCTCTCTTTTCAATTGAGTTACCTTGCTTATTCTGGCCAACACTTCTTCATGTAATTCATCGGCTAATCGCGCTAGCTCGGCGTCTTTTCTCGCGAATACTCGCATTAAAGCCTCTTGCTGAGTCGTTATAGTTGTTAATTCAGCATTCTTCTTGGCCAACGTTAACTGCGAAGATTTTAGACTAGCGGTAAGAGTAGCTATTTCAGCATCTTTACTGGCAGTAATCCGTTTTAATTCGTCTTGTCGAGCCGCTAATTTTGTTGCTTGAGCTAATTCTAGCTGCTGTTTCACTACAAGGGCATCACACTCAGCGCTCTTATTGGATAGGGTTTGTGCTAGTGCTTTCTTCTCTGTCAGTGCTCTCGCTAACTCGGCGTTTTTCGCTTGCTCCAATTCGTCCTTCTCTGCTCTCAAAGCCTTATGTTCCGCATCCCTACTGGATAGGGTTTTTTCTAATTCCTTCTTCTCTGCGAGCATACCCTCTAACTCAGCGCCCTTATCTGATAGGGATTGCGCTAGTTCCTTCTTCTCTGCTGATAATACCGTCAAAGCAGTGTCCTTATCGGATAATGTCTGTTCTAATCCGTCATTCTCTGCTTTCAAAGCTTTATGCTCCGCGTCCCTGCTGGATAAGGTTTTCTCCAATTCCTTCTGCTCTGCGAGCACTCTCGCTAACTCAGCGTTCTTCTCTGCTAGCATACCAGCTATCTCAGCATCTTTCTGCGTCAATGCTTGCTGGGCGGCCATCTCACGCGCAGTTAGGCTATCTAGTTCAGTTTTCTGTCTGGATAACGCCTGTTCAAATTTGCTCTTCTCTGCTACCATACCCGCTATCTCAGCATCTTTCTGCGTCAATGCTTGTTGGGCGGCCATCTCACTTGCCGTTAGGCTGTCTAGCTCAGCTTTCTGTTCAGATAAAGTTTTCTCCAATCCGCCGTTCTTTGCCGATAGATTAGCTAACTCAGCGTTCTTCTCTGCGAGTACATCATCTAGCTCTGCTTTCTGCCTAGATAGGGATTGCGCCAATTCCTTCTTCTCTGCTAGCATGCCAGCTAGCTCTGCTTCCTTACTGGACAGGGATTGCGCCAATTTCTCCTGCTCTGCTGATAATGCCGTCAAAGCAGCGTCCTTATCGGATAATACCTGCTCTAATTCGCTCTTCTTTGCTATCAACTCCTCATATCCCTGTTGGGCGGCTTCATGCTTAGCCACAAGGGCATCATACTCAGTATCCTTATCGGATATGGTTCGTGCCAATTCTCGTTGGACGGCTTTATGCTGATCTACAAGAATATTGTGCTCCGCGCTCTTACTGGATAGGGTTTTCTCCAATTCGCCATTCTTTGCTGACAGATCAGCTAACTCAGCGTTCTTCTCTGCAAGTACACCAGCTAACTCAGCATTTTTCTGCGTCAATGCTTGCTTGGCGGCCATCTTATGCGCGGTTAGGCTATCTAGTTCAGCTTTCTGCCTGGACAGGGATTGCGCCAATTCCTCGTGCTGTGCCGATAAGTCATTATATGCCTGTTGGATTTCTTCATGTCTCATTGACACATCAGCTAGCTCTGCTTTCTGCCTAGATAGGGATTGCGCCAATTCCTTCTTCTCTGCTAGCATGTCAGCTAGCTCTGCTTCCTTACTGGACAGGGATTGCGCCAATTTCTCCTGCTCTGCTGATAATGCCGTCAAAGCAGCGTCTTTATCGGATAATACCTGCTCTAATTCGCTCTTCTTTGCTATCAACTCCTCATATCCCTGTTGGGCGGCTTCATGCTTAGCCACAAGGGCATCATACTCAGCCCCTTTCTGAACTAGTAGTTGCTCCAACGCTTCCGTCTTCGCAATCAACTCGTTCTTCTCAGTCGCTGGCACTTTCACAGCACCCGGCGTTGCAGGAGGAGCCACTGCGCGCCCAACGATATCGCTAATTGCTGTCCTATTTTGTGGAGAAAAAAACCCACTTGCTGTGTTTGTAGGTGTAGACGCCACTGCAGTACCAGTTCCTCGTGCACGCTGCAGTATATCTAGGTCTTGCTGAGTCACAAATGGCCCACTCGCAGGAACACTACTGGTGCCAAAAGCATCATAAGGCAAGACTGGCTTATCACTCACTTGTGTAGGAACACCGCCGACGGACTCGCCATCTCTTGCTATTGGCATTTTTGAGACATCCAAACGGAGCGGATCTGCACTACGAACTGCCAGGTTACCTGGCGATCGACGAGGTACTTGTTGCAAAAGGGATGGGCTAGCGCTCTGCCCGGGGGCTACGCCTCCTCCTCCCTTTGCGCCATTTGCTGTGCTACCTAACGTACTACCCAACGCACCGCCAAATCCTGAATATGCGGATGGTGGCAGCGCTAAGTGTCCCCCCACCCTGTTAGTAACAGAGCCCAGCATCCCAAAACAACAGCTATTCAAGATAAAAAAGAAATACAGCGCGAAAACACAGCGTTTTATATCCACGAAACACTTTCTATCTTCCTCGTTGTACTATATATATAGTGTACGCCAAAGAAATTTATAATCCCTTAACGCAAGAGCGCTGACAGCCCAACTTGCCGCAGAGGAGAGGTACGACCCGCAGCAAACCGCCAGGGGACGCACCCACTTTGTTCGGCTTTCGTCTTGCGTTACTTCCTGTTTCCTAGCAATCGCAACATGTGAATGAATAAATTGACAAAATCCATATAAAGCATCAAAGCGCCAACCAAAGCTTTCTTTGTTGCTGTATCTCCATTATCTACCGCGTCATAAGACAGTCTAGCTCGCTGGACGTCATATGCCGTAAGCCCAGTAAAAATGACAACAGCCAGCGCAGACAAGGCAAACGACAACATGGTGTTTTGCATAAAAATATTAACTACCATGGCTATTACAAGGCCTAACACTCCCATTAACAGAAACGACCCCATAGAAGTCAGATCTTTCTTCGCTGTGTACCCATACACGCTCATCCCCAAAAACAGCCCTGTTACTATCAAAAAAGTTGATATGATGCTCTGGCTTGTATACACCAAAAATACAGATGATAGTGACACGCCGACAGATGCCGCATATGCAGCAAAGAGGAGCAGCGCGGTAGACGACGAGGCCTTTGAGATAGCCTTACTCAGCACAACTACAAAGAACAACGGAGCCAACGCTACTAACCAAAACGCTCCCGGCCGGAAGATGATATTAGCCAAAAATTGTGAAGTTGACACAAAGTAAGCCATCAACCCGGAAACCCCAAGCCCCAACGCCATAAAAAAATAAATCTTCTGCATGTACGCATTAAGCCCTCGATCCCCTGTTGGGGCAGAGCTACTACGCCATACTACTTGCTCTCCTGAGTTCGCACTCATCGTTCTCTCGCCATAAAATCCTCACTACGAGACATGGTATCACAAAGAAACGCAATGTGTCCAGATTTGTCTAGACCATAAAAAAGAATTGCATTCTGTACAACTGATCCTATAACGTAGTAAGATGGTTATCAAATTGCAAAGTAGCGAAATATGAAAAAACTTGGGATCATCGCCCTTACTATCTGTATAAGTGTTAACACTCCGCATGCCGTAGACATGCAACGAGAAGAGTTAGCCATGCAGTACGCAATACCACTATGGACTTATTGCTGGCAATCTGGTTGCGTTGGTGCTATAGCAGCAATGGTTACTGGTGTAGCGCAATATGCTGCAGTAAGAACGATGAAGAGCCCGCCAAGCATTCTCCGCAAAGTACATCCATCAGTAATATGCGGGTTAATTTGTACCGTTGGGTCGTTTGTCACCATGTGTTATAGAGCACAACAGGAGAGAAGAGCGGCCGCAGACAGAGCCGCGGAAGAAGCCCGAATTGCCGCAGAAGAAGCTCCAATTGCCGCAGCAGATGTCAGAATTGCCGCAGAAGAAGCTCCAATTGCCGCAGCAAAAGAGCGATTTGTGGCTCAAGTCATGACGGGTCTTCAAGTAATAGATATTTCTCCAGAAGACATGCGGCGTCTCCGTGACGCCCTTTTGCAAGGGATGCCTGACGATGGCCATCAGCCACTTGCGGCCCAACAAGAAATTAAGGCAATCCTATGGTCAGCACTAATCCCTCAGCTAGATTACCAGCAGTGGGAAATCCCATCATTTGAAACGCCAACTGCAAAAGAGATAGCGAGACAACAAGTAGAAAAAATGATGGCTTATTTTGCAACAAGTAACAGAATAGTTTTTCCGAAAATAAGCAGTATTATAAGCCCTTGGAAACAAAAGCTGAACGATGGTATCGCAAAACGCGATCGTATTACTAGAGATGTGCAAACATTGTTGGCGCAAGTAGGCAAAATCAAGCAAATTACTCAATTGGTAGCAGCATTCCAAGAAGACGGGCCGCAACGACTACAGGATGCTTTAATGGGAGTTAAGACGGCCCTAACTATGGTATTGACTGAGGCTCAGACGGAAGTCGAGCAGAAACGACAGCAAGGAACCATTGCTTATAACGCAGCAGCCAATATGCTAAGCAACGCCTATCGTGGGATAACAACACTCGAGAACGGGAGCCAAGAAATAACATCATCCCTGGTGGAAGGGGTGAGCAATGCTTGTATGCACGCCCAACCATACAGTATCATGTTTGAGGATGGGTTTAATGCGCAAGATGAAAAAAAATACCCATCTTTATTTTGTCAAGGTGGCTTTCGACAGTTTTGCAAATGTATTAGGGTTACTTTTCATAATGGACTCCGCGAAGTACCAGATTTTTGTTTTGCTCAATCGGATATTGAGAACATAATTCTTCCGTCAAGTGTGGAAAAGATAGGGCGGTGTGCTTTCATTGAATGCCACAGCCTTCACAGCATAAATCTTGAAAATGTTAAGGATATAGGAATGGGTGCTTTTGCGAGGTGCCACGGTCAGCAACACGTCGATATAAGTCTCGCACATGCACAAATAATCGGTCGAAGAGCTTTTGAGAGCTGTGATTGGCTAGAAAACGTAACTTTCGGGGAACAAGTACAAAGTATAGGCCAACAGTGCTTTTTGGGTTGCATGAACATGACTACAGTACGTTTCCCGGGTAGCGTTGCCGAAATTGGCCCAAATGCTTTTAGCGGAAGTGAGATTAAACGTTTCCTTGTTGATGGCAATGTTGGAATACTATACGACAGTGCTTTTGCCGGTTGTAAGCTTGAAGAAGTGGTTATCCGTGGAGGCGTTACTACAATTTCCCAGCAGGCATTCGAGAGGTGTTGTCAGCTAAAAACTGTACGAATTGGGGGAAATACTGTACCAGCTGAAGAAATAGCAAGACAAATTGTAGGGCGAGGTATACAGATTAAAATTTCCTTGCCAAGTAAGAAAGCACATACCGTTTGGGCGCGAGTCGATAGGGTGAGCGGGAACGACATTTTTTTTAAAGTGGAAGGATGTGCCAAAGGACCAATATCTGTATCCGGTATGATTTGTTGCGCAGGGAATTATATCGACTTTAAAACACAAACAGTGCTTGCTGCAGATGGGGTTGCACTTATCCGCGGAGAAGTTAACAAGACCGCGGTAGGGGAATATGCTTTTAGCGGATGTGATAGTCTCCAAGATGTGCGTATTTCCAGCGATGTTATCGTTGGGTCGCATGCTTTTTTGAGGTGCTGTAACTTAAAATGCTTTAAGGTTAATGGCGAGGCTGCAATAGAGAACAACGCGCTGAACGGCTGTTCGAGCTTAACAGAATTTGGAGTTACTAAACGAATAAAAGGAATAGGTGCGGGTGCTTTTGCTGGAACCGCGCCCATAAATTGGGATTTATCTAGATGTGATGGAGTGCTGCTGCCTTCCGAAGAAGACGTGATGGACGAGGAAGAAGACGTAGTGAACGGGGAAGAAGATGCGGGGAACGAGGAAGACGACAGCAATAAATATAATCTAGAAGACGAAGATGATGCGACGGCGTTTTTGACTACAATATTTTCTGCACCTGACCAATACGATCTTGTACTCGATAGCAGAGCTCTCGTTGTGGTTCCAGCACTTTCTTCTGTCTCATCTATAGACAAGCTTTCTGCCGGAACTACTGTTATCCTTCCAAATAGACACGTGTACTGCCTCTTAACAAATCAAACGCAACACCAACCAAAAAAAATCACGCAAAAGCCATCTTATCAAATTCCATGCTCGTAAGCTATTGGGCCTTTTACCTTGGCCACTCTGGCTCTTCTAGCCGCTCCCCATGCACAATCATAAAATACCACAAAGCTTCTATTGGAATAGGCATTCCTCCAAAAAAATCATTAATTTCACGCTTAATGTGTTTGAGAAAAGCAAGCAGGCTTTTGCGTTGCTCCGGAGTAAGGCCGTTGATAAACTCTACGCATTTCCCTATCCTTTCCTTTTCGTTTTTTGCCGCGCTATCTCCTAACCAAAAATCCCCTGCATTGCATTCGGCGCAGATCTCATTGCCAGGCAGTAAGCTTACACAACACCAAACAATCAAAAGTTTAGCCAGGCACCAAGAAAACCACGCCCTCCTGCAAAGCCCGTAATCTCCGGGAGAATAGGCGGCACTATTCCGCGCCGCGCTCCCCACCAAACACTCTGTATTTACAGAAGTTACAGGATTTATAGGGTGCCACCGGCACCCCTTGCAACCAAAAAGCCTAAACATTCAAATCCTCAAACGCTTCGTAATTTTCCCATATCCACGGCGCATAGCAATACGCACAATCGAAATCATCGATAATCTTCAGCCATTGCTCATCTGTCGCCAGATCCCTTAAGTAATCAAAAGGATTGCGTGTCGAAAATTCTCTAGGGACTACATTATTTGATAAGATATCGCTCTGTATAATGCCGTTCTTTTTGTACAAATACGCAATTAATTCGCTGCAAAACCAAGAACTCTCGTCTTCCTTTTCATTTCTTCCCGCCGTAGATTGCAGCAATTGAAATATCTTTTTTTCGTAACTAATCCCCAGATTATCAATGATTTGCTGCTGTAAGTCTTCTAATGGGATCGCGTCGTTTAGAGACCGCACACAAACGTTCCCTTTATATTCCCTAAGAACGTCAAATAGCGGTGTAATCCGCACACACGGCGCAAACCCGCGTAAAACTTCGCCAATGCTTCCAGTTGATTCAAAACAAAATACATCGAGCTCTTCCCACTCTGGGTACTCCCCCGCCTTAAGATCCCTCAAATACGGGTACGCTGTGTACAAAGTCTCAAGCTGCCTTTTGGAATACTTCGATTTTCTGGTTGCTAGCCCACCGTTTTCTTGCGATTCTTGAATTAGCTCAACAATGGTTGTTGGGTAGGCGACAACAGCCATACCAACATGCGAAAAACCAAATTTTTCGTCATCGGATAAGTACCTGATTAAATTACCAACTAAAGAAGTATCAACGAAGCCAAGCAAACTGCCGTTGGTAATTTCAATCGCCCTAGGAATATTATATCGCTCTTCTGGGGGGCTCCAGAGCACACTTGCTGGATACGCTTCCTGTTCAAACTTGCTTAAAACACTTTCCTCTTGTGGGCGCGGATGAGCGTTTGCTTCGATAGCAGCAATAGCAAGCTCATGCCTGGAAAGGGCTATTGGCGCGTCAAGATCCTGTATTGAGCAATGAACTGCCCCCGCAGATATCGCACATAAAAATGCTATACAATAATTTCTCATGAGAAAAACCACAATAATCGTTATTCACACAAGAAGGATACCAATTAAGTATTAACTAATTGTTTATAAGTATTTCTGCTTTTATTAGACCTGTTGCAAAAGCGAGGAATTTTTAGGAGCATACGAAGCAGAACCGCAGCGTACTTGACGTACGTGAGGATTCGAGCATCGGAGCGACGCCAAAATTACCGAAAGAACGAAGCTTTTGCAACAGGTCTGTTAGTAATATATTAACCTTTTATTCATACTATAACAGTATAGACATTAATCTTACGCCTAAAAGGAAGTAATGTTAATTGAGGAATTATTTAAGTATGGAGCGCCCGATGAAGTCCGAAAAAAATAAACTACAAACAAGCCTTAAGAGCGCTTTGTTTTTTGTAGGAGTCTACGCCGTTATGCAGTGCGATGGCATGTATGGTGCTAGCTCTGCAACTAGGCGGCCTAGTGGAACCCGCGGCAATGCCCCGCACAGTGTTGCTAAATCGAGCAAGGGTAGGAATAGCAATAGCTGGAATGGCGACAATGTAGAGCGAAAAAATCAGGCTGAAAGGATGCGCGAGATCCTAGAGGCTTTGCAACAAATGGAATCAGGGGACAATTTTTACGACGGGTGCCAGTTATTCCACGAGCTTAATAGCCTGTTATTAATAACGACGCGGGGTATACTTGAAAATGCATTCAACCTTAATATTAATGAAGCAACAATATTTAACGAAATAAAGACGAATTTACTGGCGTTGGTCGGGTTTAAAATTCAGGATGATGAGCTTCTTTTGCCGGGGCTTTTGTCGATGTACGGCTGGGATATTGAAAAGGTTGACGGCCTGATGCAAAAAGCCATTGAAACTGGAAATAAGTATGTCGTGAGTTTCCTTTGGTCTTTCGGTATACCGCTAAGCGACGAAATTATGGATACGCTGAAGAAGAGTCCAGATGCTGCGCATAAGGACATTTTAGGTGCATATCGTAAGTTGCAAAGAGCCGGATTGTTTGGCGATGCTCCTAGTGGCAGGCATACTGGAGGGCATGTTGATGGGGACGCTGGTAGGCGTATAACTAAAAACCAGCGACATGACGACGATGAATACTATGACGATGAAGATGATTATGGCAGAACCCGCGCAAGACGGCATAGTGAGCCTGGGAACAGGTACCATGACGATGAAGATGATTATGGCAGAACCCGCGCAAGACGGCATAGTGAGCCTGGGAACAGGTACCATGATGAAGACGATGATTATGGCAGAACCCGTGCAAGGCGGCATAGTGAGCCTAGTAACAAGTACCATGATGAAGGCGATGATTACGGCAGAAACAGCGTAAGGCGGCATAGTGAGCCTGGGAACAGGTACCATGATGAAGGTGATAATTATGGCAGAACCAGCGCAAGGCGGCATAGTGTTGGAGCTCGTAAAGTGAATGAAGATTGGGGCGAAAAGCGATATAATAGCGACAATAGGCGCCGGAACAACAACTTTAACGACGACTTCGATAACGGAAGACGCCGCGAAATACACGACGATAGAGTCACAAATATTACAACCGGCCAGAAAGTCCTGCAAGAAGCAATTCAAGAGATTTCTAACTTTGTGAAGTACTTATCCAGCGTCATAGACAAACTCAAGAGATAGAAGCCTCAAAAACACGAAATGGTAAGCAAATTTTTCTTGCTTACCATTTAGCAATATGTTCTAATGAATTATCGGGGGGTTTAACCTAGTCCGGCCTAGCTTGGCCAGCTTTATTGTTAGTCCCGATACGCTAACTGCAGTAGCGATATAGTGGTGGCGAGAAATCGCCTGGTGTGGTTTGTTTTTTAGGGGTGTTGTCATGTCTATCGTGAGTTTTAGTAATGGTAGTAGTAATAGTAACGTGGTTTTTACAAGGTCTTCTTTTGTCGGAAAGCTCGTAAAGCCGGCGGTTCCTTTTTGCGATGCAAAACCAGCGAAAGCTGTAGTCTCTGCGACTGATCAGCGTAGAGAGGAGGAGTTGGTCGAAAAAGAAGATGTCGTTTCTGCCGCTTGTGCAGTTCCAGTCGTTTCTGCCGTTTGTGCAGTTCCGGCAGTTCCAGTTGTTTCTGCAAGTCCAGTTCCTGTTGTATTCGCCGTCTCAGACGGCCAGCAAATAGATAGCAAAGTTCTGGGGCCAGATCCGGTTGTTCCGCTTTTAGAATTTGATGTTTCACAAAAATTTGATGTTTCACAAAAAAGTGTGTCCAGCCAGATGAAGCTGGCGCTGGCGCTGACGCTGAAACCGAAGCCGAACCCAAAGCCGCCGCCACTCCAACAAATGGAAAACAGGGCGACCGGCCCGCCGCTATTTACTCTACCACCGCAAAGTTACAGACTTTAGACGACATCAACACCCCATGCGTCAAAAGACGGTATGTACTGGAAGATCCGCGGGAATCGCAAAATTATAAAAGGAATTTGCTCGCGCCAATAAGAATAAGGCCGGCCAATACTCCTGCTATTACATCGTCTATAACAATACCGGCAGGCCTGTACTTTTCTTTTCCATCAAAAAATAATTCTATTTGCCGGATAGGCCATGGCTTTAGAATATCGAATACCCGGAAAGCAAAGAAGCACATCGAAAAAATATAAGTAGTAAGCTCAACAGCAAACGATACTATAAGTATTGTAAGCAGTTGACCAATTACTTCGTCAATTACTACATAGGACGGGTCAAAAGCCTTGTCCGGCCGATTTTTTGCGCCCCACTTTTGCGGTGGGTTTTTTAGAACGTTTTTTACTAATGGTAAAGACAATAAAACCAAGAGCAGCAACAAAGCGGTAATTATGATACGAAAATTTGGGGAAAAGTAGAGATATCTTGCTAAAAACATGCCGACTAAGCTCCCAAATGTCCCTGGTGCAAAGGGGATAAAGCCAACCCCAAAAACGGAACAAAATAAAATGGGGATGAGGCCAAGCATATTCTGATGTCCTCTTTTAATCATCATTTGCCCAGTTTTCCCGCTCCTTTTGGCCATTTCGGAAACCTACAATCATCGTGCAGCAATCGCAATCTTTTTCCACCAGCTTCTCTGATATCAGATTCACCATATTTTCCACGCCATAAAGCGCGATGAATGACCCTAGCCGCGGCCCCTCCGTATTCCCCAGCAATATCTCATACAACGACTGGAACCACTGGCGCAAATTATCAAAATCGTTCCTTTTCCCGACGTCAAAGATTATCGTTTGCAAGTCGTCTGCAGAAATCTCCTTTTCCGCAATTTGTAAAGCGTTGAGCAGGTCATACAGGGCAGGCTTCTCAAAATCCAAGGGGGCCCTATAGTGTAACTGTGGTTTTACAAAATCATGGTAATAAGCAATGGTATAGTGGATTAAGTGGTCCAAAATAGGCGCAGTTTCCGGGGAGGCCTCAGGAATATACTTATTTACAAAACCCCACATTACTTCCGCCGTTTCCGCCCCACAGACCGACGCCAAATTGAGCAAAACATTGAAAGAAATTATGTTATCGGCAAGTGGCGGGTGGCCACGGTGTACGTGAAACACCGGATTATCCAGCTTTTTAGCGTCCTCTTGTTTTTCAAACTGTGATAACAAACTGATGTATTCGTCTACGGCCTTAGGGATTACGTCAAAATGCAGCCTTTTAGCTTTGCGGGGGGCTTGAAACATATAATACGCAAGGCTTTCCGGCGGAGCGTACTTGAGCCACTCATCAATCGTTAACCCATTCCCTTTTGATTTTGAAATTTTTCGCCCTTCTTGGTCCAAAAACAGCTCGTACGAAAGGGTTTCTGGCGCCGTCCCCCCCAAAATCTCGCAAATTTGCGAAGAAAGCTTCACCGAATCAATCAAGTCCTTCCCTGACATTTCATAATCAACTCCAAAGCTATACCAGCGCCCCCCCCAGTCCACTTTCCATTGAAGTTTACAATTTCCGCCGGTTACGGGCACTTCCACAAACCGCTCAGTAATCGGATCCTTATAAACGACGGTCCCAGCATCCCCAAAAGTCTCCAGAATCGGGACTTGCAGCACGTTTCCTGTTTTGGGACAGATTGGCAGGAATGGACTGTACGTAGCTCGGCGTTCATCGCGCAAACTAGGCAGCATAACAGCCATTATTTCATCGTAATGAGCCAGCACCTTTATCAGCATCTCATCAAATTTGCCGGATTTGTAGTGCTCTGTTGCACTCTGGAACTCGTACAGGAAGCCAAATGAGTCAAGGAATCTGCGCAGCATCGCGTTGTTATGGTGGCCAAAGCTTTCATATTGCTCGTAGGGGTCTGGCACGGAGGTCAGAGGTTTCCCTATATATTGGGCTAGCTTTTCTTTGTTTGGTACGTTGTCTGGAACCTTTCGCAATGCATCCATATCGTCAGAAAAAGTGAACAATCTGGTAGGAATGTCGGAAAGCATGGTAAAAGCATGCTGTACCATGATCGTCCGTACAACCTCTCCAAACGTGCCAATATGCGGCAAGCCGGATGGCCCGTACCCTGTTTCCAACAAGACGAAATCCTTATGCCAGGCAGCCTTTTGCGTGCGTGCTAATATCTTCCTCGCTTCTTCGAACGGCCACGATTTCGCCTCTAAAACGCCGTCATATGCACGTTTTACCGTCGCCTGAATTGCCGAGATAAGATCCCGAGTAAACACGAATCGCCTTATAACGCACCCTCTCAACAGTATGATACGATTTCTGGCAAAAAAAGCAATGCGTCTTTTTTTCTAGCGCGATTTAGAGATGTCCGCTTTTGGGTAGAGAATGGCCCATAGTTCCTATTCTGTAAATGGCTAATTGCCAATGTATGCGTTGAGCTCATTGCGGTACAGAGGTTTTACTGCAATGTGAGGAAGAACGGAAGAGCAAGCACAATAACACAACATTTTTTTCAGAACGGGAGAAACTCCTCTAATACCAAATATCATAAATAATGTGCTAGATAACTGATGCGGCAAACACAGCTGTTCTTGATATATTGCTAACTGAGAATAAAGCTAAACAATTATTAAAGTATATTTTTCTCGTGCGTAGGTTATACTTTTTGAACTCTATTTACTTTGGGTACCATCCAGCAGTGGCACTGCATAGGAATTCAGTTCCATCTTTTATTTTCACAGTGCAGTTAGGCCTCACCCCTAACATGCTCTCTAAAAATGTGCAAAAAGTCTTATTGTCTGTAGGTCGTGGAATATCCCATATTACCGTAGTTAAATTTGGACAATTTGAGAAAATATTTTCCGCTTTATTAAGGCTTGCAGGGAGTGTTACATTTGCTAACGATGTACAACCATCAAAAGCTTCTCGTTCAATACGCTCAACACCCTCTGGTATTTGAATATTCTTCAGGCTGCTACAGTTTAGAAAAGTATGCCATTGAATTTGTTTTAAGGGACCTGCCTCAAAATTGACAGTTTCCAGCGCGGTACAACCGTTGAATGCTGTACTTCCTATATTTACGACTTCTGACGGAATAGTTATACTCCGCAAGGCAGTACAACCTTCAAAAGTCGAATCGGCAATCTTTTTTAATTCGCTTCCTGCCTCGAACGTAACAATTTGCCGGCCCATTAACATGCCAAACGCAACACCGCATACTTGACGGCCGCCGTCCTAAGTGAAAATTATTCCCCAAGGTCACCCAGATAAGCTAATCTCCTTACAGTATACAAAGGAGGAATT
>JAIRNU010000011.1 GCA_031257945.1 Holosporales bacterium | reverse complement strand
GTAATAGCTTCATATACTATAATAAAAGAAATGGGGTCGAATATGGCCTAGTCGCCACTCCTAGGCGTGATGAAAAGGGGAAAAAGGTGAATGACCCTGTATATCTGGGCAAAGTATTGAACAAACAAAACGGAATATTTGTCAATAAAACAAGGGGGGTGTTCAAGTATACCATAAAAGACGGGTTTCAAGACGCCCCAACAGAGTTCCAAAAGGCCAATACGCCACCTGAGCAAGAACAACTTATTCTAGATTTTGTGGCTAGTTTTACTTTCTTCGAGGTTTTTAATAAAACTCCATACGCCCAAATAGACCTGTTGCGAAAGCATCGGTGCGTGTCTAGGGGCTAAGATCCCCACATCTCGCTTTTGGTTCTTTTTAGCTAGGCGAAGCCGAATCCATTCTTTAAATTAACGACCCCGGCGACAATCCTAAACTTTATGTTAAATTTTATCCTTTTGTTCCTATAGCGCTGTTGCAGAATCCTAAACACCTTGATCTGGCCCAGCACATTTTCCACCCTTACTCGAAACTTAAAAAGCGCCGTGTTGTACTCTTTCTCCTCTGCTGTAAGGTTACCATTCTTCGGTTTTTTGTACGGATACTCTGATTCTTCGTGGTCATGTTGAATCCCTTGATACCCGGAATCCGCGTAAACCCTGGTCCCTTTGCTCAATTTGGTACCTTTTCGTAGAAGCTCTATATCATGGATTGTCCCAGGAACCGTCTCCGAAACATGCGTGATGCGCATCTCTTTTGTGATACGAATCTCCGTTTTGACGGTGTGGGTCTTTTTTTTGCCAAAATAATACAGCTTTTGATTATAGCGAGGGCGCTCGATCGGATTTTCCGTCGCATCAATGATGATACTTTCCAATTCATCAGGCGGTATCTTGTCGCGCTCAGGAAGCTTCATGATTTTAGCTAACAACGGTTCAAGCCTTTTGATAATGCGGCAAACATTGGACTTGTTTAATCCGAACAACATCCCGACAAACTCCTGTGTAATGTAGTTCCTATAATAAAGGAGTAGTACCAGAAGCATGTGCGTGATGTCTAACTTTGGGAAACCCCCTTGGCGCTTGTAGTTGCCGAGAATGTCCTTTGCCCAAAGCGGGCTAAGTTTTTCTAGGATTTCTTCGAAAAGTTGTATGCTAACGCCGAAAATTAGAAGGAATTGCTCAGGGCGCTTCCTGACAACATCGTATTTGATCATAAGTTATATGGCTATTATCTGTAATCTCGTCTGTCTTTTAGCCAATATCCGACCTTGGCGCAACCCCTTTTAGATCTTTTGCAACGGTCTAATACAGAACGAGTTCATCGTGTGGAACGGATGCTGTTTAGGATGCTGAACAGGCGAAGCCAGAGGAAGAGCTATACCTGGGTGGAGTTTAACAAAGCCAAGAAATGGATGGTGCTGGTGAAGCCGAGGCAGCCTAAACAATTTTGATGCTGAATGGCACGCCTGGAGCCGTATGCCTTAATAGGGTTTGTCCGGTTCTGTGGAGGGGCGGCAGCGGAAACGCTATCCGTCTACTCTCGTGGGTTTTCGCTGGAGCATTTTTTGTTGACTTTTAATTTCCATGTAGCTACTAATAAGCCATGTTGTTTTTCCTGGAAAAATATCGTATGGGTTTTAAAAAACTATTTTTATTGGGAAGTGCGCTTTGTTTTAGCGCTGGTTCTCATTGCTCTGCTTTATCTTTCAGCGAAACAATTGGAAATTATGGCAAAAAATTGGCTGGTGCAAGTTGTTGCGGCACCGGGGTAACTGCTGCTTTGCTCGTAATGAAAGGGTCCAACCTATGGGCATATTTGTGGGATACAATTGAAGATGACGCATTTGCTGCATTTGCCGTAAGACCAGAGCACTACGATCTGGCCCTCTATTCGCGTGTCGCTTGTATATGCGCAGGCGGTGCAAGTGCTGGTAACACAATTTTCTTTGTTGCACAGAATGCCAAATATCGTGCTCTTTATGCGTGGATAGCTGGAGGAATCGGAGCTGTGGCGGGATACCTGTGTAGCAAGTCATTAGTATTAGAATCTCTGTCGGCAGCGATGTATACTACCGCATTGAGTTTTAGCTCGGTAATGAGCAGAATAGGTGGAGACAACGCAACTGTTATGGGAACTGTCATGAGTATAATCATGGCAGCAAATATTCCTATCCGGGTATTTGGGACTATTTATGCTGCAACATATTTGGGTCTCAATTTTCTCTTGAAAGAAAAACTGGGACGTTGCGGTGTTACCGCGGTTGCTGCTGCCGTTGGAGCAATCGCATGTGGCGTTAATGAGTGGCGGAGGATGAAAAGGAAGAGGATGGAAAGGACAGAAAGGGAGAGGATGGAAATGACAGAAATGATGAGGATGGGAAATGACGATGCCTGGGATGATCTTTTGCAACTCATATGCAGAAATTGCGGAGTCACTGTTAGAGGAAAAGGCGCATAAACGCGTTCTCAGTGGTTTTCGCAATTGGTCTAGTTCAGCGCTGTTAATGGGTCAGACGAGTTGCTGGAATTTTTATCGATCTGATTTTGAAGCGTATGATTCCTTGCTCTAAATCGGCTACTCTTGGATAAGTTCGGCGATTTTGCTTAGGCGAAATAATCTATGCCTATAGCGCTACGTACCCGCGCTAACGTCTCCGCCGCTTTGGTTTGTGCCTTCTTTGACCCAGTCCTTAAGACATCCAAAACGAAGTCTTTGCTAATTTGTGCACGTTTTGCCCTGATTGGCCCCAAAAGCGCTTCCAAATCCTTCAAAAGTATGCCCTTGAGAGTAACGTCCCCTAAGCCCCCTCTTGCATAATGATTTTCAAGGTCTCGCAGCTCCTCTTTATCATCGTGGAACGCCTGCAAATACGAGAACACCACGTTTCCGGCGACCTTCCCCGGATCCGTTACCTTAAGATGGTCGGGGTCCGTGTACATCGCCATCACTTTTTCTTCAACAACATTTTGGGCGTCCGAAAGGTATATGGCATTATTCAAAGATTTACTGGCCTTGCCTTTGCCGTCTATCCCAGGTAAGCGGCCAGCTTTGCCGATAAGTGCCTGACATTCTTTAAGTAGTGATACGTTATAGGTCCTGTTAAAACTCCGGACTATCTCATTTGTTTGCTCTATCATAGGCTGCTGATCGTCCCCAGCAGGAACAATCTCCGCTTCAAACGCAGTTATATCGGCGGCCTGATTGATGGGATAGCACAGGAAACCCACAGGAATCGATGTTGTCATTCCTTTTTGCGCAAGCTCCGCTTTAACTGTTGGGTTCCTCTCAAGCCTAGCAAGCGTTACTAAATTCATGTAATAAATCGTAAGCTCGGTAATTTCGGGGACCTGGGATTGTATGTAAATCACCGCGATATTAGGGTCAATCCCGACAGATAAATAATCTGAGGCGACTTCGTATATGGACTCCCTTATTAAATCTGGTCGCTCGAAATTATCGGTAAGGGCTTGGACGTCCGCAATCATAATATACGAGCTATATTGGTGCTGCAGAAGTACCCTATTTTGAAGCGAGCCAACGTAATGCCCTAAATGCAATTTGCCGCTAGGTCGGTCGCCGGTTAAAAGTACTTTCCCCGCACTGCTATTAGCCATATCACCACTCATCTTCATACCTCCAGCAATCACCTGCGGGCCATTAGCCACTGCAACATATAGTAAGTATACATTGTTGGAAGACTCCTGTCTATGTCAACACTTACACAACTGCGCTTCCTTCCCTTATTGTGTACGCCTTTTCGATAGCCTGCTCGTGATTATCCACTATTCCCTTGTATAATTTGCTCTTTTTCCCTTCCATTTTGGCGATTGTTGTTTTGACGCTTTTATTCACAGTTGTAAGAATAATATTTATCCCTTTATTTTCCGCATGCTGTACAAAGCTCTTCAAAGCAAACGCCCCGCTGGCATCAATAAATGGAACGTCCTGCATATCCAGGATTATAACGCGCGGTGCGGTGGAGATTCGCCCCAGGATCTCGCTAACCTTCGACGCGACGCCAAAGAAAAACGGCCCAGCAATATGTATCATCTCAATCTCGTTTGGGAGCGTGTGCAGCCCATGTTCGTACGGCGTGACGTCGCTGTACGTGTGCGGGGCGGCGGTCTTTGCGACCTGCCCTTCTGTTACCTCGATCATCCGCGCTGTAAAAAATAGCATCGCCAAAATAACGCCAACTTCAATAGCCACCGTAATATCCAAAAACATTGTAAGAAAAAGGGTAACGAAAAAAACGACCAAATCCCCCCAGGTCGCCCGCATTATATATCTGATGCGTTCGGTATCTATCATGTGAATAGCAACAACTAACAAAATAGACGCTAAACACGATAATGGAATAAGTGCGATATACCGT
The DNA here is from genome assembly GCA_031257945.1 of Holosporales bacterium. GTDB lineage: Bacteria > Pseudomonadota > Alphaproteobacteria > BNTO01 > BNTO01 > JAIRNU01. Next base: position 1,727 of record JAIRNU010000011.1, on the reverse strand, counting down.
GAGAAAAATAACACAATAAAAAAGATCATCACGGCGTGCAACATCCCAGAAACTGGCGTAACCGCCCCAGAGCGCACATTAGTTGCCGTGCGGGCTAGGGCTCCGGTTGCTGGAATCCCCCCAAACAAGGCTGAGGCGATATTCCCTATGCCCTGGGCGATCAATTCGCAATTCGAGCGATGTTTCGTGCCTGCAATACTATCCGCTATTACGCACGAAAGTAGCGACTCAATACCCGCAAGAAACGCAATAGTAAACGCAGACGGGAATAATTTCATAACTAGTCTTAGGGATATATCTGGGAATGTTGGGAACGGAATGGTTTTAGGGATTTTCCCGAATTCCGAATATATAGTCGCAACGTCCAATCCAAAAACAAGCGAAACCGCCGTTCCAACTATAAACGCGATAAAAAACGCCGGATATTTGGGCCGTACTTTTTTTAGGAATATTATGACTGCGATAGTAACTATACTAAGTATTATAGATTGCCAATTAAAAGAGCCAATATTTTGATAAAAACAGTTAAGCTTTCCGACTAATGTCCCCGGAATTTTTTCAACTGTTAACCCGAATAAATCCTTGAATTGCGAGATAAACAGCATCACGCCGATGCCAGTTGTAAACCCTGTAGTAATTGGGAAGGGCAAGTACTTTATGATTGTCCCAAATCTAAAAAATCCAGCGCAAACTAGCATGAGTCCCGCCATTATTGTAGCTACTACCAGGCCATCGTACCCAAATTTATGCACGACGTTATAGATAACTACAACAAATGCCGCCGTTGGCCCCGCGATTTGGTGGCGCGACCCACCGAACAATGATATTAAAAAACCCGCCACTATGGACGTGTAGATCCCGCGATCTGGGGAACAGCCAGATGCTATTGATAAGGCCATAGCAAGTGGTAAGGAAAGGACTGACACCAAAAGGGCAGATTGTGCATCACATATTAGCACGCGAAGTGGGTATCCATCCTTTAAAACAGTGTACGTTTTAGGGAAAAATTCTGGGGACAATTTAAAGAAACTAAAAAAACTAAAAAACGATTTCGCGAACACAGTGCGACTCTTTTTGATTATTAAACACTACAGTACGGAGTGTAGCAAATAACAATGAAAATTAAATTAAACTTCTGTTTTTGTTCATAGCCTACGCATAAGATATTTTCCGTTAATGCAATCGAATAATGTCCTCTTTAATCAATTTACTGTAATTCGCGGCCTGTTTTCTCATCACGCAATAAAACCCGCACCATATACCACTTAGAGTGTAATTAATGGCAATATTATGAAAAATTTTCTCAGTGAAGCATATCGTGCAGAGCTTCAAACACGCCTTAAAAAAGAAAAACATGGACCAATTGCTGAACGAATTAAGATTCTCCTCCTAGCGGACCGCGGTGAGTCCTACGTATCCATCGCCAAAATCTATTTCATTAACAGCGATACCGTAGGCAATTACGTATCCGAATACATTAACGACAACAAAAAGTCAACCGGCACCAGGAGCAAACTCTCCGCGGAGCAAACGGCTGAGCTCGATGCGCACTTAACAGAGCACACGTACCTGACAACGCAGGAAATTTGTGCGCATGTGCAAGAAACGTGTCCAGGTTCATATCAAATGAGAAAAAAAGTATGGGCAAAAAGGGCTAGCTGTTCCAAAGTACTCCAGTAAAAGTTAAGTAATAAATTGAGGCTTATACATTGATTATACATTATCTT
>JAIRNU010000063.1 GCA_031257945.1 Holosporales bacterium | reverse complement strand
TTATAGCTTGTTCCGAATTGGAATGCGCGAAATAACGGTCGAACGCGGCTTTCTGAGAAATTTTCTTACTTGGCTTTTAAATAAAAGAATAATCACTTAAAAATAATTTTTGTTGAATTATAGTATAAATTACTGAGGATTATTATTGATATGGTTGATTCGCAATGTACAGGAGTAAGGGGTGCACCCCACAAAGTTCACGCCTTTGTGGGGATCTGCCTTGCTGTTCGTACTCGACTAAAACCCAACTTTGATGATTCGGGAAAAGGTCTAGCAAAACCTCAGACAACGATATTACTAGCCTAGCTTGAGGAAAGTGAGGTTTTCAACAGCAGAGATCGCGCCCAACACGGCGAGAATTATTTCGTACGCCGATTGACTTAATGAGCTTGTAGTCGCACTTAACTGGGTCAATCCGTCCACCAACACTTTATTGTTCAAGACATTAAAGACATGCTCGGTGCCATTACCGATTAAGTTTACAACTGTAGTATTCGTATCGCCCAATGCCTCAACTGCAATGCTATATACCGCATCGGTGGCATCAGCAACAGGAGCCTCGCTAGCGAAAGACGGTGTCAACGCACACGCAGCACAGAAAGCAATACCAGCTAAAAACTTTTTAAAACCAAACATAATCAAAACTCCTAAATGAAAAATACAAACTTTTTATAGCACACTGGCTTAAAAAAACAATGCTAATATCGCTTTGGTAAATATTTTTTACTCAGTCGTTGTTTTTATCCGTTGGCCGTTATCGCAATTCTAAAAAGGACAATTCAACCTGTAAGTCTTTCCTAAGTTGAAATGGGATCTCTTTTTCCTCTCTAAATGCAAAGTGTTCGTTAGGAAGTATCCGATGCGCCGCCGGGAAATATTGCCAAGAAAACATCATTACGTCATTTTCCTTTACTGAAATTACAAGTGGAACGGCAGGCAAAGAATCGTCGCATAAATTCACAATCTCTCCTACCACCGTGATTTTATTGCCAGACGTAGTATATGCTACATTATTCAAAGATAATGCTGCGGTTTGCTGTACAGATGGTAAAGTATAAAATGAACTCCGCCACATATTTATTCCGGCTATTTTATATTTTTGTGTAAAAAAAACGGCAAGGGCGGTAAAAAAGACTGCACAACCCCATGTAATTGCAAAAACCGTCCCTCTTTGTTTCTGTTCTTTGTTCCTCGGAGAACCTCGCAAATCGTAACTGGAGCTCTTTTTTTTGCGTCTTAGCGCGATCTGGGGCAATACAATTGCAGAATCAAAGGAGGGCTCATCACCACTACTACTACCATCACAATCATTACCGTCATCATTATCGCAAACAACTTTATTACTAGTAGCAAACCCATTATTAGTAGTTTTGGTTTCCTTGCCATTATCTAGGGCAGATTCATTAGGAGGGAAGGGGAGGACGGTAGTATGCTTCCCCGGCTCTTGTATAGCAATGAAATGCTTAGATGGTTTATGAATCCTTGAAAGAAGGTTAGATCGAAAAATAATCTTCAATTTTAAGGGAAGGCTATAGGGCGCATGATTCAACGAAATTTCCTTTTTTATAATTATTTCTTGAGTAGGAGCTGGGGGCAGTGGAGGCGGAGTGGGCGCAGGAGCGGGAGCGGGTATAGGAGCGGGCAGCGGAGTAGGCGCAGGAGCGGGAGTGGGTAGAGGAGCGGGCAGCGGAGTATGTGCAGGAGCGGGAGTGGGTAGAGGAGTAGGTGCAGGGAGGGGAGTGGGCAGAGAAGAGGGAAGGGCGCCTTTTCTTGCCTTGCTATAAAAAAAACTAGGAAAAATTTGTTTTTTCTTGTTGCTTCCGTCGTTAACTGCGCGTGGGTTGAATTCTTGTGGCAAAACTCGTTTGTAAGAATATTTTTGTTCATTAACAGTATTTATATCCTGACTTATATCTATTTTTTCTTTCCTTTCTTTTACTGAGTTCCCTTGCCTTATGAGTTCCTTTTTTGGAAAAAAATCAGGGCCAGTTTTGTTGGAACGATTGAACCACTTCTTTTTTTTCTCGAGCTCTTTGAGTTTTTTTTCTGTATATTCGGTTATTTCCGTCTTTACGTCATCTATTAGCGCTTTTTTTACAGAATCTATCATTTCATCTGGGAAAAGCGCCTTATCTTGACTTTTCTTGTCACTTTCATTGTGTTCATTACTTTCGTTATTCTCCTTGCTGTCTTCGACCTTATTTTCAGCGCCTTCCTCCTCTGCTGCTTGTACGGAATCACCTTCCGTTTCGTTAAACGCTGCAATAGCGTCCTTTGCAGGCTCTTCGTCAGTGGCATCAGCCTCAGCCTCAGCCTCAGTGGCCTCAATTGCTTCAGTAGTGGAGAGCTTTGGTAGGGCATCTGCCTGTGCATTTTGCTCTTGAGAAAATTCTGCGAAAATTCGCCGCAACTCCTGAATATTGATTTCTTTTTGGATTTTTTGTTCTTCGGTAAGGTACATGTCTGGGTCGCAAACGTACCACCACCGATAATTACATTTCCCGCATTGAAAAAACCACCCAGCGCTATCGCTCTTTGACAATTGCGAGAAAAAGGGATCTGGTAATTTATCCCGCTGTATCAGCAATGCCGTTGAACAACACGGGCAAATTACAGAAAAATCGCTCATACACTTGCAGTGACTGTGAAACGGCGCATCCTTGCGAAAAATTCGATTTTAACGATTTGTGCAAGAAACCTAATCAACGACCTCATCGTCGTCTTCTCCATCGTCTTCGTCGTTGTCTTCCGCGGCTTCGTCCTCGTTGCTGTCTTCCTCGTCCTCTTCATCATCGGCGCCTCTTTTGGCCTTACTAGCGGCTTCAAAGAAAAATTCGCTGTAGTCTCCCTCCGATTCATTCTCCAAACGGGACGTCACCTCAGTTTCTATTGCCTGTTCGAGCTCGTCGTCATGAGCCTTTCCAGCGGAAAAACCGTAAGTATCGTGCCTTAATGCTTTCAAAAAACGCTGCCTTAAATCGCTGATAGCAACCGTTTCCTCAGCTATCTCACGCAACGCAATAACTGGCGTTTTATCATTGTCGCGTGATACTGTTGGCAATATTCCAGAAGAAAGTTCGCGCGCCCTTTGTGAGGCAAGCAAAACTAACTCGAATCGGTTGGAAACCTTATCTATGCAATCCTCAACTGTAACTCTAGCCATACAACACCGAAAACACCGAAACACACACTAGATAGTACGGAAATTAATGGATTAGCGCAATCGGTAATTTGCGGTATATAATTGAGCTTGCCCTCCCCGACACATTCAGTGTTTATTAAAAACGTGATATTGTGTGGGCGTGGAATTTGATGAGGTTGCTTACGCGTAATTGCTGGGGACAGTTTGTCAGTATAACGAAATTACCAAGCGGCATGTAGGTTGTGTAGTATGAGGATTTTCTCGAAGAAGCTAGGAGGGATAGCGAAAAATAGTTATAGGAGATCTAGGCGGGCTTTGTCCTGGTACACTGCCCTGATAGCAGTGATAGTCTACCTGATGTACCACCTTCTACACGGAAATCGCGGACTCTTTGCTTTATTTGAGATTCGTAAAGTTGTTGGGACAGAAAGCTGCATGCTAGGCGATATAGAAACGCGGCGGGCATTCCTCTCCCAAAAGATACGCTTGTTGCGCCCAGAGAATTTGGATATAGACATGCTTGAGGAGCAAGCCCGGGCAGTACTAAATGTCGCCAATGAAAATGAAGTGATCGTAAACACTGGCGATATTCTTCCTAATGGCCCCAGCTCGGATCCTTTAGCGCGGGAGTTTACCAAGGAACCAACTTGCGCTCCCAATTCTTCCGACACATTACCAGTTGCACAGACACAATAGCTATATGAAGAGAGAAAGTGGGATTTCCGGCATTTTTGCCCGCATAGCGCCCTTTTTTCGCAAAAAACAACTTGCAGAGATTCCCGGCGCGTTCATCGTCGTCTTGCTGTGCATATCATTTATAAGCTTAGTTTTGTTGTATTCAGCGGGGGGGGGGTTCTCGCAATGGTGCAGCAAGCAATTAATACGTTTTCTTCTAGGGTTCTTCTTACTTTTTGTAATATCCATGACTCAAATTCGATTATGGTACAGTTTTGCGTACGGCCTATACGTGTTTTCACTTCTTTGCCTCCTATTAACATCATTCATGGGGGTAATTGGTATGGGCGCCCAGCGGTGGATCAACTTCGTTTTCTTTCAGTTTCAGCCATCTGAGATTATGCGAATATCGTTGATACTTGCGCTTGCTAGGTATTTCAACGACAACCCAGTAACAGAGCAACTGCGCCTAAGAGCATTGGTAATCCCCCTGGTTTTAATCGCAATCCCAGTTTTAATAACAATCAAACAGCCCGACCTTGGGACAGCTATGCTTTTGCTAATTGGCGGCGGAGGTTTGTTTTTTATCGCCGGCGTGAGTTTCCGGTTTTTTGCCGGTGTTTTCCTTTCTTTTGTATGCTTTTTTCCTTTTTTTTGGCACTTTTTGCACGATTATCAAAAGAAAAGGATCCTAATGTTTCTTAATCCACAGAGTGACCCTTTAGGCGCGGGGTACCACATTATTCAATCCAAAATTGCTATTGGTTCTGGGGGCGTTTGGGGAAAAGGATTTCTTGCTGGAACCCAGAGCACTCTTAACTTTTTGCCCGAAAAGCAAACCGATTTTATTTTTACATTACTTAGCGAGGAGTTTGGATTTATTGGAGTCATTGTTCTCATCCTTTTGTACTGCAGCTTAATTTTGTTAAATATTTCTTTTTCATTTCATGTGCGCGATTATTTTAGCCGCTTTGTTATTGTTGGAATGACGCTGTCCTTTGCCTTATACGCTGTGATTAATATCGCCATGGTCGTTGGATTCTTACCAGTTGTTGGGATTCCTTTACCGCTGATCTCGTACGGCGGGACGTCCCTAATTACGATTATGGCAAGCTTGGGGATTGTATTATCAGCTGCTCTTTACAGAACAAAAACTCACTGTATCAATCGAGTTCCGTTATAATGCTGTACTCTTGATTACTTCAAATTTTTCTTAACAAACTTGTAAACGAAAATAAGTGCAATTATTATTGCTATACAGATAAGTACAGAAAATTGCACCTTATGCAAATTGTGGCTTACAATGACGCCAGATTCTGCATCAAAAAGAAAATCTCCCAGCCAGTACCCAATGCTGCAACTAATTACCGTCCAAATGACCGCTGAGACAAAGTTTAGGGGAATAAAGCGGCTTGGCCTACTTCCGCATAACGCAATAACAACCGGGCTAATTGCGCGAATTCCGTATATAAAACGGAACGTCAAAATAAAGCCTATATCGTACTTTTTCAGCAACGCAACTGCTTTTTGGGACTTTTTATACAACCGAGGAAATCGCTCGGAAATGTGGGCCCCAGGCTTTTTATACATTCTATACCCCACCAGATACAGCGCTTGATCTACAAAAAGCGTCCCCAAAAAAGCAATAATCGATACTTTAGTGATTGACAGATACCCAATTGCTGCCAACGCACTGGCGCCAAGGATTATAGTTTCTCCTTCTATCATTGCCCCTAAAAGCACTATCAAATACCCTAGTTCGGGGGAGGACTTCAAAAAAGAAAAAAAATTCAGCACATAAAAATCCAAGGTACCGTCCTGCGGCAGCCTAGCAAAAGATATACACAGAAGCAAACGATAGATTTCGTTGTCTCAGCACCCTACATACTTGTTTGTTTTTTATTCCGCACTAGCCCAGTTGCGAAAGCCTCGTTCTTTCGGTCTCCACTACAATTTGGATATGATCATTTCTGTTGGTTACCGAATTAAGTCCCGGACTGCCACGAATTTTCGCATATGGGCGACGAACATTTTACGAACGTTTATGACGCAAGGCGTGGTTTTGAATGAAAAGCTTTTAAAAGAAAACCAACAGCAGCTTGACGTGTTAAAAAGAACACCACCGGCCTCTAGACCGCGCAGATACTAAGGTTTTGACGCCTGTTTTCGACCCAACGCACACAGAGACAATTTATCTAAAATTTTATTGGCGGGCCACTTTTCGCAAATTTTCAAATACAAAACCTACGAAAGCAAGGAGAAACTCCCAGCTTTTTGAACCCTAATGCGCACGAAAAAACAGCACATGTCGACAATCGTATTTAAACGTGCGTACACGAGGATTGCCATTAAAATGAACAATTGCTTATCCAGCGAAGTTGGCGCCCGTATGCGCGCGATTATGGAGGTATTTTTCGTGTGTGGGTCGTGTTCGCAAATTGGCAGGACTAATAATTCTCCTTTTTCACCTGTTTCAGTGATATAATGTATATGTGATGGATGCACGAAAGGTGACCAAATGGCGCATTCGATAAAACTATCAGATGAGGCTTATCAAATATTGTTGAGGATTGCCAAAAACGAAGGCAGGTCTGTAACAAAGCAAATTGAGGTATGGGCAAGAAAACTCGACCAGTCCGTGGAAAAAACACCTGCAGGTTTATTATCTCGCGACTCCTACCTTGAAGCACTAAAGCAAGCAGAGCAAGGAGACGTAGTCCGGGTCGGAACTTTTGACTCCGTGGAAGAGCTAGATGAGTTGTTGGGAATTTAGTTTCACTCGGCTGTTTATAAAGCAGAAGACCTTTTTGAAAAAAAATGATGCAAAGTTTTCTGAGCGGCTTGGATTCATTTTGCTATCGATGCGAGACACGCCGCGAGACGGGCTAGGAAAACCGGAACGATTGAAATACAAGGATCGTGAAATATGGTCCAGGCGACTGGATAAAAAGAATCGAGCTGTAATTCCCGCAAAAGTTCTTACCCTGCAAGTATAGGGCGTTTACCTCTGTTTGCTAAAACTTGCTTTCTAGTGTTCAAAATACTCGATTAATAGTGTTTATATTTTTGCCTATATA
>JAIRNU010000060.1 GCA_031257945.1 Holosporales bacterium | reverse complement strand
ATAATGTATAATCAATGTATAAGCCTCAATTTATTACTTAACTTTTACTGGAGTACTTTGGAACAGCTAGCCCTTTTTGCCCATACTTTTTTTCTCATTTGATATGAACCTGGACACTTGTAACAATTCTCTTGCTTTTCACACGTATCGTGCTTAGATTAAACAATGGTTAATTGATTGATGGCATACTTATGAAAAAGTTCTTTAACAAACTATTGGCTGGCTGCGCTTTTGCGCTTTGTTTGACTGGTACAAATGTACTAGCAGCCATGTTAGACGGTATCGCTCGAGTAATTGCTAGAGACCTCGGGATAGAGGGGGGCAACGGCAATCCAACGGCGTCAGAACAAGAACTGTCGGCTAAATTGTCGGTCTTCGCTAGGAGAGTTTTTGATGGTGATCCTACTGCTACACAGACGTTACGTTACATCGTGGACTTATTGAGTGGAGATCCCATAATGGTTACTGATCGCAATCGTAGCTCAACAGCTTGTAGCCTCCCGTGGGTGTGCTTGACGAAGTGTGGACTTGACAACTTAGGACAAGTGCTATTCAGGCGCATTGTTGAATTTGAGTATCCTTTGTATTTTCCACTGGATAACGGGAACCTTACGGTGTTGCACGAAATAGTAAGTAGAAGCAACACCAGCAATGCTGCTGCGACATTCACTAGGGCAGTCTGCGGTGTGGTGCCTAACAACCGTGTCAGAAGTATTATCGATTTAACAGATGGAGAAGGGAAGACGGCTGTTCAGATTGCAATGGAAAAGTCGTGGTGGGATAGTGTAGCGTGCCTCCTGGAGTGTGGGGCTACTTTCACGGAAGACTTGTTCGAACAGCTAAATCAAGTACAGAACCTCCCAGCAGAGGTAGCGTTTTGCATAGCTAGAGTAGCTATAGCGCGGGGAGAGGATAACATGATAACAGCCGGACAAATCAAAGGGGCAATCAATCAGCTTCGCGATGCACAGCGAAAGGGAGAGTTTTTGGTGTGTGTTGTCCGTATAGCGTGCACGCTTGCTTCCATAGCATCGTACCAGTGGTGGAGAAAGTTATTTGACAGAGGTTCCTATTGGCCAATGGTATGCGCCTGTGCATGTAGTACTACGGTATTTGCAGCTTTGGGAAGCCCGCTCATAAAGCAGGCGTGCGTGGACATATTTGCCCCACAACTAGCTTAGATGTAGATCTCCCCTTTTAATACTGTTCTAGCTTCGCCTGATATTGCTACTGTGTTATCGAGCTCATTGTATAAAACATCAACGTACCCGTCTCTACTTGATAGTTGACGGGCACGCATTTCTTTTTGTTTGAAGATTTGCCCCCATAGCGGCGCGAGCCTACAGTAAGATGACCCACAAACAGGATCCTCCGGAATTCCCACTTTGGGCGCGAAGTAGCGCGACACAAAGTCGTACTTCTTTTCGAGGGAGGCGGCGGTGCTGTATTGGTTTATGCTTTGATTACTGCCTTGTTGGCATGCATGCATATCCGATTCTGCGGTTATTGCAACGGCTCGACAATCCATGGTTTTTAGCAGCTCAAGGTCTGGCTCGCACGCTAGTACATCTCGCTCTCTAGCTAATACTACTATATATATGAGGGCATCCTTATATACTTCAAGAATATTTTGCGTATCCAAAATTTTGGCCAGTAAATCAATATGTTCTTTATTAGTACATGGAGTTATTCGTAAAATCGGGAAGTCCATAGTAATTTTGTTATGTTTTTTTATCGTGCGCAGTTCGCCTGCACGCGATTCAAAAATCGCCTGATCCCCCGCAAGCGTCCCATTTTCACACAAAAAATGCATGGCCGCCAAGGTAGCATGCCCGCAAATTGGCGCCTCATCCAGCGGGGAAAACCATCGAATGCGGAAGCGATTACCTGCCTCCCCGATACGATGTATAAACGCTGTCTCTGACCAATGCACTTCAAATGCTATTTGCTGCATTACAGCATCGCTCGGGAAAGCATCAACCAAACACACACCGGCCGGGTTCCCCTTGAAAGGTGCGTCAGTGAAGGAATCGATAAGCCAAATTGGACAGCGAAATGGAGGCATTGTTGAAAAAGCTATTAAAGCGAGTACCGCGGAGATTCTAGCACTATCTCCACATAGCGCAACAATTGTACGGGTTAGCGCAAAAATATTTATCGGTTGACAAAATGTCGTTAACTTGAGAGTTTTTTGCGAGTGTTGTTTTCTTTTGTGAGTTGAGATATGAGAAGTATTGCCGATTTTTTGGCGGAAAAGGGTGGAGCGTCCGCGAAAATGCATGAAACAAAGAGGTCTTGTTCCCCGGGCCTTGAGTTCTTGATGAAAAATGGTACACCAAAGGCCTTATCAAAGGATGGTGAGCCGTGTTTTCCGGAAGCGCACGAACCTATGATTCAAGTGATAGACTATACCGGATGTGAGGATTGTATTATCCCAGCCACGAATGATAACACGTGGTTTGAAGATAATATGTCGCATTCTTTGCCGAGGTGTTCCGACCTAGATAGCATAGTGATGCTTTTCCATTGTCAAAAGTTCCCTATCGCCTGCACGGTTCCGTTTATGTTAAACGGATCTGCTGGGGTGAATGAGTTTTCCGCAAGGTATGCAGAGTTGCCTAATTCTAATATCGCTGGCATAACTGTTGACGAAATATTTAGCCGTAGTCAAAACTGCGATGCTCTGGTCAACGCGATAAACTCGTTTTATGACGATAGATATCGCGATTATAAGGAACTCGTTGATCTTGGTATATCCAGAGAGCTGAGCCGGGGGGTATTACCAACCACCCAAAACACTGAGTTCTTTACACGGTTGTCTTTGTTCCACTTTATACAGTTTATCCAGATTTATGATAGAAGTGATGACGTTTTGCTTGCGCCTATCGTTGAGCAAATGAAAATGATCTTCCAGCTTGGATTTCCTAAGTTGTACAAGTTGTTCAATAACGGTGTATTAACGCAGAGTGAAAAGCAGGTCGAACAGTTCGTAAATCCTGCATCGTTGCAAAAGATGAGTGTAACGTGCCGCGGTAATTCCGAAAAGATGGAAACTTTGATCGGTAAGGAGCAATTCATTTTTAACGAGGACGGAACACGCCTTGACGGCGATAAGTGCTGGGTAAAGGTGATGAATTACTCCGGAACGGAGAGAACTCCTTACGATGCCGTTGGAATGTCTTTTGGCGTTGAAAAGGATACTAGCTCCCAAGAAATCGTTGAAAGTTTGTTACAGTTGCTTGTGAGCCTAGGACACTGCTCGCCGTTTGAACTTACGACATTGTCGTTTGAATCGCATGTACCATTCTTTGTTTTCCGCCATTTGATTCGTCACAGGTCAATGGGGATACATAAGTGGGATTTCATTGACGATGTGTACGTTCCAACGGCTCGCGCTGAAAAGGGTAAGACTTTGGGTAGTGGCGCGCAGGAATGTTTGAAAAAGTGTACTGAGAAGGCTTACAACGAAGCCGTGGCAAAGGTGTTAGCTTTGAAGGAGCAGACATATAGCCAAGAGATGAGCTGTTTGCTATCTCCTGCTAGCCGGTACATAAGCTTCAAAGGGAAAATAGACATACATAACTTGGTTCATATTCTTAATTTGCGGACTAATCCTGCAGCGCAATATGAAACAAGGATGTTTGCTTATGCCATGCAGAAGATCCTGCAGCAGTGGGTCCCTGCGATATACAACGCTTTCATTGATAACAAGAGGCTCGATCCACTTCCTGATTGTAAAGCGGCTGCGTAATCGGCCATTTTACCAGGTCGCTGGTATTGGCCACGGAGGAGCGAGTCCGCAAAATTTGTGGCTCGGAAGCAGGTCAGGCGTTACTGCCTGCCCTCTTCTGTGGGGTGGTGCGGACAGTAACGGCGGCTGTACCAACTGGTTTATCTGTAATTCGCGGCCTGTTTTCTCACCACGCAATAAAAGCTGCGCCATGCCTTAACTTTTATACCGCGGGGCAGGGCCTTTTAGTTCTCCCTCAGAGCTGGTAGAAATTCAGCAACCAGTCAGAACTAAATGGTGAGGCTTTCTGCCGTGTTTATGCTAGAACTAAATGGCCCTGACCGCGGGGGGAGAGAAGTCTCCCGCCCTCCCTCCTATTTTTAAAAACATAGGCGTTATACCAAATCTCGAAAATGGTGTTACAGATGGAACCAATGAATGCTCTGGGACGGAAGGCCTTTCCGGAGCCACATCTGTCATACTATCAATGGGATTTGGTATTATGGGGATCTCGGTCACACACACAATTTGTAGAGTGTTAAAGGTGGGTTGCTTGGCGATCTACCACAAGAGCAGGCAGCAGCGCCGTACTTCTTAAGCTTCTTCTGGGTTCTGGGTGGCTCTGATGTGGTGACGACTGTATCCCTGAGTTTTCTAAGGGTTTGAGGTAGCGTTGGCTGCGCCCCCTGGATTTCCTAGGATTTCAAGTATTCGCAAAGTATTAACGATTCCTTAACCTTTTTGTGATATCCTTTAAATGGGGGGCCATCCCAAGCCCCCGCCCACCCCTGGGGCCGGGCCATAGCTGTCGTGATCTATATTCTTATAGTGCCACAAAAAGTATTAAGAAGTCAACCTATTTTCAGTTAATAATGTATGAAAAATGAAAATAAATATTTGGGGGCCTAGTATTGGGATGGTATTGCTACAATAAAAGCTTTGTCCAAGAGCACTAGACCTGTTGCAAAAGCGAGTAATTTCGAGGAATTTTTGGGAGCATACGAAAGAACCGCAACGTACTTAACGTACGTGAGGATTCGAGCATCGGAGCGACGCTAAAATTACAGAAAGAACGAAGCTTTCGCAACGGTCTAGTGCGGAATAAAAAACAAACCAATATGTAGGGTGCTGAGGTCGTTCTTGCTCAACATCCTAATGGCTATTTGACTGTAGATACGGCAGAAAATCTTAGCCTTTAGTTTTGAGTTGGGCGCTGAATTTCTACTGCTTCTGAAGAGAACCTATCTTAGTGACCTCAAATAGGAAAGTTTATGCTACAATGCTACTAGGTTATTCCTTAAAAGAGTCATATTATGAGCAATATATTTGTTACTACTTAGCTCCCCTAGATTTTTCCGACAAATTTAATGGTTTATGGTAAACATGCTGTATGACACATCATAGTTTCGTAGATGCTCGGGTAGATGAAAGAATTTGGCGGAGATA
>JAIRNU010000046.1 GCA_031257945.1 Holosporales bacterium | reverse complement strand
CCACGTCTGTTGCACATAATTTCCACAACAAAGAAAAGATAATGTATAATCAATGTATAAGCCTCAATTTATTACTTAACTTTTACTGGAGTACTTTGGAACAGCTAGCCCTTTTTGCTAATACTTTTTTTCCCATTTGATATGAACCTGGACAATACGCCCAAAAAACTTGGCGAGCTTTGTGTAATATGATAAACTCCAACATGGAATACGTGTTAGTGACATAGCGGCGCTGAAGCATCGCTATAAGAGTAGAGATTGGAATGAGTGATTTAGTAAAATTTGCTCCCGTACGCGGAATGCGCGATTTTATCGGTGATGACGCCGCTGTGTACCTTTTTATTGTGGATTTTTTAAGGGATATCGCAACGCGCTACGGGTATAACTTCCTAGAAACACCGATATTAGAATCAACCAGTGTATTTGCAAGGGGAATTGGCGAGGAAACTGATATCATCGGGAAAGAGATGTTTTCTTTTTGTGACCGCTCTGAAAACAGCGTCTCTTTGCGGCCAGAGGGGACAGCATCGGTAGTTCGGGCCTTGATATCCAACAAACTCACGCAAACATTACCACAGAAGTGGTTTTACTATGGTCCGATGTTCCGATACGACAGGCCTCAAAAGGGGCGCTATCGGCAGTTTTACCAATTTGGGCTGGAGTACTTTGGGTCGTATGATCATATGAGCGACGTCGAGCTAATAGCGCTTGTAGACGATGCTTTGCGCGGGCTCAAGATTGACGGAATACAGTTGAAACTAAATACTGTTGGCGATAATGAGACTCGTAGCCAATATAAATCTGTTTTAGTGGAATATCTCGAGAAGTATGAGGCGGAGCTGTCCCCTGATAGTATGCGCCGCTTAAAAACCAACCCCATGCGCATTCTGGATTCCAAGGAACAAAGGGATCAGGAGATTTGCGGAAATGCTCCTAAGATTTTGGATTCTTTGACTCCGGAGGCACGGGATTTCTTTAACAAAGTGCAGGAAGCTCTTAGTTTCTTGGGGATTACGTATGAGATTGACCATACGCTGGTGCGCGGGTTGGATTACTACGACCACACAACCTTTGAATTTAAGATGAAAAAACCAGACGAAGAGGGAACCATTGCTGTTGTTGGCGGTGGGCGGTACAACGGAATGGTGCAACAATTTGGTGGCCCTAATATTCCCGCCGTTGGGTTGGCTTTTGGGATAGATCGCTTGATGCTAGCCTGTGGCAGCGCTGCAGGGCAAAAGGGGCAGGCGATTGCGGTACTAAATGTGGATGACGCAGACCAAAACGAAGCCTTTAAAATTGCTCAAGAATTGCGCCAAATTGGCGGGGTAAGCGTGTTGTTCCCTCATCAAGATGGCATTACAAAGAAGCTTCGTTTTTGTGATAAATCCGGTGTGAGCTGCGTTGTTATCGTCGGTGAAGCTGAGATAAAGAAGCAAGAGGTAACAGTGAAGTTTTTACAGCAGGTAAAGCAATTCGCGGCGAGTACGGAAGTTGTGGTTCGTATTGACGCTATTAGTGACTTCATACACAAAGCGTTTTTGTGATGTGCGAATGTCTGCCGTGCCGCCCCGCCCGACTTTATACGTTATAGACGTTTCTGGATTTGTTTTTCGAGCATTTTATTCGTTACCTCCGTTAACGCGGGCAGATGGGGCGCCCGTTGGTGCGGTATTTGGCTTTTGCAATATGATCCTGAAGTTGCGAGAAACTATTTGCGCACGCTCTGTAGACGGGCAAGATGACGGCGGTGGCGGCGGTGGCGGCAGCGGCGGTAGCAATAACGATATCTTATGGGCCTGCGCTTTTGACATCTCGCGGCGCAATTTTCGACACACTATCGACGAAAACTATAAAGCAAATAGGAAGGACACCCCGCCGGACCTCGTCGCCCAATTCCCACTGATAAGAGACGCTGTTATGGCGTTTAATTGCAGTATTTTTGAAAAGGAAGATTTCGAGGCAGACGATATAATCGCCAGTTGTTGTAAAACCGCCAAAAACCAAAACATTGACGTTGTCATCGTATCGTCGGACAAAGACCTTATGCAACTTTACGATGATCATGTGAACATCTTTGACCCCATGAAAAACAAATGGATCACTCGCGACGATATCATAGCCAAATTTGGCGTCCCACCGGAGCAAGTCACAGACGTTCAGGCATTAGCTGGCGATGCATCCGACGGAATCCAAGGGGTTCCTGGAATTGGGGTCAAAACGGCGGCGGAATTAATTAGGAAATACGGGTCATTAGGCGTTTTGTTGAATAATTTGCAAACTATTCCTCAAAAAAAGCGCAAAGAGGCGCTGGAGCAGTACTCTGACGCTGCACGTACAGCAAAAGCATTAGTAACCCTGCGGGATGATATTGCTATGGATTTCGACCTTGATAGGATGAAATTCCCCAAAATAATCCCGGAGAAAACGTTGGCGGCAATGTCCACGTTTTTCGGTCAGCATGGGTTTCTTGGGTTGCAAAAAAGAATAGGAATAATAAAAGAGAATACAAGCGCGCATACACCAAAAGAAACAAGTTTTTTTATAGTAGATAGTAGTGAAAAATTAAATAAAGCGGCGGAAGATTTTTCCATTTTACACAATCAAACAATAAACGCTCACTTGGTTGTGAAAAACAACGACGACGCGATTTCTCACGTTCTTGTACAACCTAGTTGCACCAATGATGCTAGTGACGTTAGTGATGCTAGTAATTCCGGCGGCCCAGTATACATTTTTGTGCTGTCCGATTCCATAACCCAAGCCGCGCTACGAGCTATTTTGGCGCCAATTTTCATGCGGAATCACATTGTAGCGTACGGTATTAAGCCTATTTTCCACTTTTTGCAATGTATACTGGAGTCTTTTGATGATTTACAGCTTTTAGCATACCTTTTGATTGGAAATGGCTCCATAGATGACACCGTTAGGAAATACTCATTTGTAAAGACTTGCGATGCTATAAGTAGCGTTGACGAAAAGGCGACGCAAGCCATACAAAATTTACTGTCTTTTGGCGAGCTTTGCAGCAACATGAAGAACGAAATTGAGGGCAATACGGCCTTAGCGCGAATTTACCAGACTCTAGATTTACCAGTCGTTTCGGTGATTTACGAAATGGAGCGGAGCGGCGTCTTTTTCGATAGCGAGAAAATTCAAAAATTTGCGCAAGAGCTTGATCAAAGCATTAGCGCCATCGAGTCTGACATTTACAAATTTACCGGGCGAGATTTCAATATAGCATCTTCGCAACAATTAGGCATTGTGCTATTCGAAGTATTAAACATTCCATACCCGCAAAAAAGCAAAACAGGGCAGTACAAAACAGACAGCAAGACATTGGCCGAAATATTAACAAAAGGGGAATATTTAGTTATAGAGCTTATTTTAAGGTGGAGGACGTTGTTTAAACTTCGCTCATCATACACGAATACTTTGCTTAATAGTATTAATGCTGAGACTGGCCGCATCCATTCGACATTTTTGCTTACGCACACAAGTACGGGCCGCCTAGCTTCCCAAAATCCAAATTTGCAAAATATTCCAGCAAGGACGCCAGAGGGGAATAGGATCAGAGCAGCTCTTATGGGCGAAGGTGCAAATTTACTTGCCTCATTTGATTATTCGCAAATTGAGTTGCGATTATTGGCGCATGTTGGGCATGTCGGTGGCCTTATTACGGCTTTTAAAAACAATGATGACATCCATAGGATCACTGCAGCCGGTATTTTTCGTGTAAAAACGGCAGATGTTACGCAAGAATTGCGCCACAAAGCTAAAGCCGTTAATTTTGGGATTATTTATGGGCAGAGCAGCTTCGGGCTTTCCAGGCAATTAAAAATTGCACCAACGGAGGCGGAAGATATTATCAGCAATTACTTCCGTACGTACCCAGAAATCAGGGATTATATCGAGAATTGCAAGCAGTTTGCGCGCAGCAATGGTTACGTTGAAACGTTGCTAGGGCGGCGTTGCTACATCCCAAATATAAATAGTGGAACATTCGCTTTACGACAATTTGCGGAACGACAGGCTGTAAACGCTGTTTTACAGGGATCTAATGCTGATTTAATAAAAAGGGCTATGATTAATATTGCGCCGGCTATTAAGGGCTCAGGAGTAAAAATGATATTGCAAATTCATGATGAATTGGTTTTCGAGGGGGAAGGCGACGCGCTGCGTAGTATCTCGGCTTTAATTACAGAATTTATGGCGAATCCGGAATTAGCGGGGGGCGACTCGATTCGGGTTCCGCTGACTGTTAACTTTAACATAGCGCGGTCATTGGCTGAGGCTCATTAGTTTTGCTAATGATGTGTAAAGTGTACAAAAGCTTTCCGATACTATTTTCCCGTGCTACAAAAGGGACCTGATAAGTTTTGTTTATTGGCTATATAGTAAATGACTTCTAATTTTCCACCTTGACGCGTATACTGTCTTATACTATATACCACTTAGAGTGTAATTAACGGCAATATTATGAAAAATTTTCTCAGTGGAGCAGATCGCGCAGAGCTTGAAGCACGCTTAAAAAAAGAA
>JAIRNU010000045.1 GCA_031257945.1 Holosporales bacterium | reverse complement strand
ATGTTGTTTTCGTGTAAATCTTCCCGTAAGAGGGCCTCTGAAGCGCTGGTACCTGCGCCAACACAATACGTACAGAATACGTAATTTGCTGATAGCATCGCTATCTTTAAAATCTTCCTTGTCGTTTTTTTCGTCATTTTCCTGGCCTCAAACTATACAAAAACAAGCTGCACAAGCGCAATCTTGCCGCCTCTATTGTTTTAAGTGTAACAAAATACTGACGATAAAAGCAAATATATCTCTTCTACTAAAGATGCTGGATTGTTCTATCCGAAAAGCCGTGATTTTGTGCGGATATTGGGCCGGAATCTTTAGTTGATTGGGTATACAAGTGTCTCACCACTCCAGGGCCTGCACATGAGATGTTTTCTGACAATCAAATGGCGTAGCGACATTGCATTACGTCTCATCAGCGACTTTACAGATCTGTCCTTTTCATTCCAATCTGGCTAAACATTTCGAAGTCGCCTTTTTACGAACTTTTGTACCATCCAGTATCACCGCATAGAAATACAGTTCCATCTTTTAATCTCACAATGCAATTAGGCCTCAGCCCTAACATGCGCTCCAAAGAGAAGAGGAAATATTCGCGTCGATTATAGTGTTGTGGTTGTGGAATATTCCATGTTACTTCAGTTAAATTTGGACAATTTGAAAAAATGTTACCACAGCAAAGGCTTTCAGGAAGTGTTACATTTGTTAACGCTGTACAATTATCAAAAGCTCCGTCTTCAATCCACTTAACACCTTCTGGTATTTGAATATTCTTCAGACTGCTACAGTTTTGAAAAGCACACTCTGCGATCCCTATTAGTTTACATCCTTCTTCGAACGTAACAGTTCTAAGCTCAGTACAATCTTTAAATACGTTACGTCCTATCCCTGTGACTTTTGACGGAATAGTTATACTCTGCAAGGCAGTACAATTGCAAAAAGCCGCATCTGCGATTCCTCGTAATTTGCTTCCTGCCTCAAACGTAACAGTTTCCAACGCAGTACAGCCGTCAAATACTTTCCATTCGATACATTCGACATTCGACGGAATAATTATACTCCGCAAGGCAGTACAACCTGCAAAACCCTCTTCTTCGATTTTTTGTAATTTGCTTCCTGCCTCGAACGTGACAGTTTCCAGCGCAGTACAGTCTTTAAATACTCTCTGTCCGATATGGTTGACTTTTGACGGAATAGTCATACCCTGCAAGGCAGTACAACCCAGAAATGCTTCTTTATCAATAGACTTGACGCTTGGGGGAAGTGTTATATTACTGAGAGCGTTACAATTCTTAAAGGCGAACTCACCTATTTCTGCTAACCTACTCTCCTCCCCAAAAACAACTTCGCGAATGTCGGTACTTCTGAAAGCCTCCTGCCCTATTGCAGTAACACCCGTAGGCACTATTACAGTCCGGACTTTATTTGCTGAAGAACTAAAAGACCGCCATAACACCAGACTTGGGATAGTATCGAGCCCACTTAAAGACACTGTAAACGATGCGTTACCATCAAGAATTTGCATTTTTTCAGGATTGGCCACCACTATTTCGTTTTCCTGTGTGTGAATTGGTAAGCTAATAACCTCTTGGTTACACTCCCACGTTCGCGTAGCAGCATCTGTTAATTGCCACTTGTCATTACCAATCTTTACAATACTTCCATTGCTATCGGGCGAAATTTCTTCCAATATTACGTTGCCATCGGAGATGTATGTCCCCTCAGGATTAACAAAAAGATAGCTCAAAAATGTGTGCATTGCCTCTTTTTTTTGCTGCGGAGTACAACCCTTCGGTATTAGAATGCTATCTGCGGGTATACTTAGCTCTATGTTTGTACCATAGAACGCTCCATTACCGATTTTTTGGACTGAAGATGGTAATTTAATTTCTCTTATGTTCTTACAATCTTCAAAAGCGCCCTCTTCGATTTCACTCAAACTACTGTTGTTGCCAATTATTACGCCGGTTAGATTGCTACAATCACAAAAAGCCCAAGACCCAATAGTTGTAACCGTTGATGGAATTATTATAGAATCGAGAGAACGACAACCACAAAAAGCCCCGGCCTCAATAGTTGTTAACTGGCTTTCTGGTGCGAACACAATATCTTGAAGATGTTCACACCCACTGAAAGCTCGCATCCCTGTTGTTTTAACACGTGGTGGTATTTCTATAGATGCAAGGGATTTACAACTATAAAAAGCTTCCATTCCTATTGTTTGCAATTTGCTTCCTGCTTCGAATATAATATGAGAAAGCTTATCGCAGCAGCTAAAAGCGTCTGTTTTAATCTCCTCAACGCTCTGCGGAATCTGGACACTCGATAATTCTGAGCACTGCCAAAAAGCCCTCCTTCCTATGGATTTCACCTTACTATCGGGAGCAAAAGTAAGTATTTGTAGAAACGGCCACAAGCAACGTGGTTGCATGTTATCAGGGATACATTCTTGCTCTTGTGGGATAACAAGCGAAGTTACGCGGGCGTCGCAAGGCGTTGTCTGCTGGACTTCCGGCCCCTTTTCACTCACAGTGCCCCTACCGGTGGACGTTCCTTTGTGATAATCACTCCTGGTATCTGTGCCCACACAATACGTACAGAACACATAATTCGCTGACAGCATCGCTATCTTTAAAATCTTCTTTGTCATTTTTTTCGTCATTTTCCTGGTCCCAAACTATACAAAAACAAGCTGCACAAGTTCAATCTTGCTTCATCTACTGTTTTAAGTGTAGCATGGTATTCGCATAAATGCAAACGCAAGTGTGTCCTTTCTCAACTCCCTACACGATAGCTTGCAAGCACTGAATTTGATGAGACAGCTTTTGCGTGATTTTTTAGGGTGGTGCTGCGTTTGATTTGTTAAGAGGCGCTGTGAGAGGCTAGGGGTGAAACTCCCCTGGCCTACTCGACTGTGATGTTTTTGCTGAATATAAAAGAAGGCTCCGTTAAATAGCGGAGCCTTGTTTGATCTTGGACATCTGTAGGGGGCCAAGATTTTTCGCAAAAAAAGTAGCACATTCCAGGCGAGAATATGGTATAAAGGTACAGTAAGGGTTTTGTTATTTTTGTTTGTGCGGGAAGTAGCGTAGCCTGGTTAGCGCGCCTGCCTTGGGAGCAGGAGGTCGGAGGTTCAAATCCTCTTTTCCCGACCAAGATCAAATTTTTCTACGAAGACTCGGGGGGAGTTTAAATGGACTGAAGTGGCCGAGAAACTACAGAGTTGAGGCGTTAAATAAGGTAAGCCGGCAAAAAAAGCTTTGAGATCTGGTGGTGGGGGATTAGGTTATGAGAAAGCTGCAGGGGTTCATCTTAGTAGAGTTAGCGATAGCTTTGTGTATTTTAGGATGCCTTGGCTCCATCATTTTTCCATTAATAAAAACATCGTTGATGTATAAGCGATTGTCAGCAACGCAGCACAACTGCGATGCCGTTTTGCGGGCTCTTGCTGTGTATCGAGTGCATAACAACCGCCTACCATGCCCTGGAGAAAATGGCGTAGAGATTTACGGACGAACTATTGGGGAGGTCCCATATAAGGACTTGTTCTTGGAAAAAAAGACGGCAAGCGACGGGAACGGCAACGTTTTGCTGTATGCTGTGGATAGCTTGGCAACTACCGCTATGCCAAGGATTGGCCTCGAAGATAGCATGGCCGACGATTACGAGGAATTTACTAACGCAATACAGATTTTTGACGAGTATGGGGAGTTGGTGACTCCGGCCGCATACGCCAACGGGCAAGACTTTTGTGCGGTTGTTTTGATGAGTATTCCAACGAATTTAACGCAACAACTATCAACGATCATTGCCGAAGATGGTGATATCATTACGATCCGGTGTCCACCGCAATCTTCTGGTGTGGCAGTCAGATGGATGAGCTCAAACAATTTGGACGTACTTAACAGATAGGATTGCGTGGTCTAGCACAAATTTATCACTTAGACCGTTGCGAAAGTTTCGTTCTTTCGGTGACTTCTCTCCCCCCGCGGTATAAAAGTTAAGGCATGGTGCGGGTTTCGTCGCGTGGTGAGAAAACAGGCCGCGAATTACAGATTATTTTTTCGACAATTTCTTGGCTAGCCACTGCGCATTGTGCACTTGCCCAGCGCGCGCTACAGCTAGAGTTTCTTTAGGGATATCTTTGGTGATCACGCTGCCTGCCCCGATAAAGGCGGCCTCCCCGATAGTTAGCGGCGCAACGAGTGATACATTGGCGCCAACCTTTGCATTATCCCCAACAATAGTCGCATGCTTCTTAACCCCATCGAAATTGCAAAAAATCGTTCCTGCACCAATATTTACCGCATTCCCAATGGTCGCATCCCCAATATACGCAAGATGCTTGATTTTGGTACAATTCCCGATGGCGGCCTTCTTTACCTCAACAAAATTCCCGATAGTAGTATCTTCGCCGACAACGCTTCCTCCCTTGATTCGAGCAAACGGACCGATTGTACTGCCTCTTTTGATAATGCAATCTTCCAGGTAACAAAATGGCAAAACCATCACGCCCCCCTCTAACACAACATTTTTCCCAAACACATTGAACGCGCCAATAGTGCAGCCCGGCCCAACCTTAGTATCATAAGACAAGACCGCGCTTTTGGGGTCTTGAAACGTGGCGCCGGCGGCTATTGCCCGCGCAACCAGCATTTCCATAAAACGCGAGTGTATCAGGGCGTCGATGGTGTCTATCCCAGCTCCTTCCTCTGCCGGAATCTCTATATAACTATTACAGAAGCCGCTTTCATGGGCCAGCCTTACCGCATCGGTTAAGTAAAACTCCCCTGCGCGGTTTTTATTATCCAAGCGAAATATTACATCCGTTAGACATTTTTTGGAGAAACAATACACGCCAACATTTACTAAATTTATCTTTTTCTGTTCATCAGATGCGTCCGCCGCCTCGACAATATCAACAGGTGAATTTTGGTGCAAAATAATCCGCCCATATGTGGCTTGTTCAGGCGTATTTATTCGCATCGCCAGCAAACAAATCCCGTTTTGCTGCTGGTAGTGCTGGGAGGAATGGGGGGACTGGTGTTGTCTCTGAGTAAGCAGCTGCAGGAAGGTTTCCTTCCGTACGAACGGGACATCACCGTTACATATCAGGATATTCTGTGCCCGTTCGTCGACACACTGGAGTGCGACTTGCACAGCATGCCCTGTTCCGCGCGGCTCTGCTTGTTCTATGAAACGCACATTCCCAGCAAGTCCAGCTAGATTTTTCGAAACCGTAGGCCACATTTCATGCGCAAATAGCAACTTCGAGCCAACAACGATAATTTCATTGCCCGCCGGCTGGCCCTGCGCTTGATGTAAGCTTTGAACTATCCATTCCAAGAGCGATGCTCCGCCTATCGAATGCAGCACCTTTGGCGTGCTAGAGCGCATACGGCGCCCCTCGCCACCGGCTAATATTATCGCTGACGTATATTCCATAAACTACTCCACATCCACCTCCACCTAATACTCGCCATCACTCTCTTGTCCTTCCGCAAAGTCACAACCTCAGTTGTGAGGCAGCGCCCCGCACAACGCCATTAATCCTTATAGCTCTACAGCCCACAGTTCGCCGCAACTCC
Organism: Holosporales bacterium; assembly: GCA_031257945.1. Lineage (GTDB taxonomy): Bacteria > Pseudomonadota > Alphaproteobacteria > BNTO01 > BNTO01 > JAIRNU01. The sequence goes on along the minus strand of JAIRNU010000045.1, from coordinate 1,105 downwards.
GAGCTTCCGGAGGCCTTTGAGGGGGGCTAATGGCAGTTCGCTCAAGCGAGGCCCCGAACTCCTCACGCGCAAGGAGGGGTTCCGGACATTGATGGATTAGAAGCTCGCAATCTTGCTATTTCTGCCTGCAATCTTGCTATTTCTCTTTCCTGCGCTGTCCATGCTGCCTTCAATTTTGCCCAACTTGCAGAGTCTCGCTGTTCGACCGGAATACCCTGACTAAAGTTCGCCAAGATATCTTGTAAAGCCGTTAGGGTCTCTTTCAATTCCGTAGCTCCTTCTGGAACGACGCTGGCTGGAATCTCTTCTACTTGATTTATCGATTCTAACAAAGCGGATATACTTGCCCTGGCTGTGCCTAAATTTACTTGCTCGCCACCCGCAAGTACTTCCTCGCCCCTGAAGAACTTTTCCAAATTGCCTAAATTTCCAAGCACAGTGCGCATCAAGCCCACCATATCAGTGTAACCCTCTGCTCCATTCTTTTGGCCCCACGCCATATTCAAGCCTACCCATGACGTCAATCCCGTTAGCGTCCTCTGCGTTAATGCTGTGACATTGGCCAAAACTTGAGCTGCATCTGGAACTTCAGGATGTCCAGTATCCTCAAAAGCTGAAGCGACAAAAGCCCCGAAAAACGTGTTGCCCGTAACAAGCGCTATACAAAAAAGCATCCTTTTCATAAGGAACCAATAATTTACACATCACCGATTCCCCTTGTAGCATGCAATAATTAATTAGTCACGGCTTTTTTCGCTAAGCACCCTACATACTTGTTTGTTTTTTATTCCGCACTAGATCGTTGCGAAAGCTTCGTTCTTTCTGTAATTTTAGCGCCGCTCCGATGCTCGAATCCTCACGTACGTTAAGTACGCTGCGGTTCTGCTTCGTATACTCCTAAAAATTCTTCGAAATTACTCACTTTCGCAACTGGTCTAGTGCTCTTGGACAAAGCCGTTACTGTAGTAATACGATCCCAATACTAGGCCCCCAAATATTTATTTTCATTTTTCATACATTATTAACTGAAAATAGGTTGACTTGTTAACCCTTTTTGTGGCACTATAAGAATATAGATCACGACAGCTATGGCCCGGCCCCTGGG
>JAIRNU010000028.1 GCA_031257945.1 Holosporales bacterium | reverse complement strand
TGGATGTAGAGGAGAATAAGAGAAATATTCTTGATAATATATTCTCAGATACTGATAGACAAGTATCTGTTGCAGGTGATTGTCACGCGTTTTTCCCAGATAATACGGTGTACAGGCGTTACGGTAATGCTTGGGTTTCCTTGACAAGCATAGCTGATAAGCTAAGTTTTGAGCATTTCGTAGGTTACAGAAACGATCGCAAAGAAGATTGCAAAAAGTTCCTGCGAGAAGTCGTGTGGTCTAGCGATATTGATGAAGAAATACCAGATTGTGTTTTTAAGTCGTGTCCAAATCTTTCTAAAGTTGTTTTAAAAGACGTCAAAAAAATAGGAGAGCAAGTTTTCGCCGACTGTCTGTCCTTAAGGCAACTAACAATCCCAGAATCAGTTACCTCTATTGGAACTAATGCTTTTGCAGGCTGCCGGGCCTTAATGGAACTAACAATCCCAGAATCAGTTACCTCTATTGGAACTGGCGCCTTCTCAGCTACTGGTCTAAACGTGTTACATCTGAAGTCACAAAATATTAATGGAGTCGATTTTACTAAGCCAGGCGAAGACATAGTCTACGTTTTGAATCATCTATTCTATGACAGAGGAGGAGAGCCAAGAGCCCGAACGGGGTGCCGAGTAGTCTTAGCTGATGGTAATGAATATATGTTTACCAGGGTCGGATGGCGCCCAACGACAAAAATAACATTTAGAATGCAGGAAGATATTAAAGCATTTCTGGATTATTGTGGGACATATAGGGACACGGTTACAAAATTGCGGGAAGTGGTTTGGGATAATCCTTGGGCAATCCCAGCTAACTTGTTTGGTGGATGCACTAACCTTTGGAAAATTGACTTTATGGGTGGGGAGATAAAAAAGCGTGCCCTTGCAGGATATCCTGATTTAAAGGAAATAACAATTTCGAGATCAGCAAGGTGCTGCGAAGGGGCTTTTTGCGGGACTAGATTAAGGGATATCCATTTTGAATCATGGCGTTCTGGCGATGGTTCCTACGACAAGACTGCAGCAATAAATTTCCTGAACGGTGTATTCTTTGACGATAAAGCCGATACAGTAACCGCACCAGAAGGGTGTGTAGCGCATTTCCTGGATAGTGGTGGTGTATTCGTACGCACTAAAGCTGGGTGGGAACCTGCTGGAGACATGACAACGTTATGTATTGATAATGAAACGGGGGCCAGTTTGCTTTTGGCCCATCGGAAACGTTTTCCAGACGCTGTGAATGTACAGCAGAGAGTATATTGGTCTTTTTCGCGAATCCCCGCTGGAATTTTTAGCGGGGGTCAAAACCTGCGCACGGTTTCCCTTTCTAGCGGGATCGAAGACATAGGAGAGCGAGCCTTTGCTGATTGCGTTTCTTTGTCAGAGGTCTGGCTCCCAGCGACAGTAAAGACAATTGGACGCGGCGCTTTTTGCGGTGCTGGTTGCAACAATATCCATTGCGATGCCTCAACTATTAATGGACAAAAGCTAGGAATAGCTGTAGAAAACACGATAGCATTCCTCAACGGGATATTTTCCGATAACACTGGAAACGTAAGAGCAGAGATTGGCTGTACTGTACAGTTCCCAGATGCGCATTATATACGTTATGAAGATACGTGGGGATTGAAAAGCTGCTATGTAGACGGGAAGGGATGGTGTAATGTTGTCGTACTTGATAAGAATAAAGTAAGACAACAAGTAGATCGATTATCAGATCCACAAAATTTTGTTGTCGCAAAGGACATCACAGAAATTGGGGAGAATGCTTTCACTGAGTCAGGCATCCGCAGCGTGTCGTTCGAAGAAAATAGCCGACTAGAAGAGATAGGAGAGTATGCTTTTTGCGGGTGTGAGCAACTTACATTAGTAAAATTGCCGCCAACAGTTTTTGCCATTGGCCGGTCTGCTTTTGGTTATTGTACAGCTTTGCAGGAGATCGTAATCCCAAAGAACGTTAGAGTGATATTGGAAGGAGCTTTTCATGGTAGTGGCCTACGGAAAATTACATTTTTGTCATTCCCGTTTGTTTCTTCCGAACACCTTACGGATTTTACAGATGAAGACAAAATTCGATTCTTGACTAAAATATTTTCTTTCGATGGGGGGCTTGATTTGTCGCACGAGTGTAAGGCATATTTCCCGGACAGTACAGTTTACTGTTATATCGATGGAGCATGGTCGGTGGAACGACATGCAGCTCCACCGCAGCAACTATGCGTATTTTTCCCGTGCCCTGTCGCGCCAAAACCGGCATCAATACCAAAATCAGCCCAACAGCGTTCCCAGATGCCAGGTTGGCCAGAACAGGAAGCTTCTCCGGCCCCGCCATCCACAGGCACATGGCTAAACGGTTGGTTGCCAGCCATATGGCCGTTCTCATGAAAAAAATTAGCCAAAACCACTTTAAATTAATCGCAATATTGGGGACAATGCCTCGTAGGGTTTGTGTATGAAAAATTTTCTTGACGCAGCTTGTTGAGGCCAACCCCGTTAAAGCTATCACTTTTATGGACGTTCGTCGTTTTATTTTGACGATTTCTGGTTATATGGCCATTGATTCATTCTTCAATAAAATTTGTACACGATTCCATTTGCGACTAGATATATCAAGGCGTTCGATGTCACGCGACGTTGTCAAGGATTTCTTCATGCGTAGGCCATGCACGCCACTATCCATACAGTTGATAACATGACGGCGGATGTGTTAAACTTAGCCAATGAGTCGACATGTTTAAATAGGATTTGATTTGGAGATGCGTAAAATAGGTAGGTATACTTTTCTAAAACAGGCTTTTTTTGCTATGTAGTTGCGCCGTTTGCACACAATACTGCGACACAAGTTATGCTGCAAGCTCCACAGTCGTAGACGGCGTATTTTTTCCAAATAAAAATTTTTCATGGGACAAAATCCCCACCCTCTGTATTCCAAGTAATGCTACTGAGATAGGAGACGAAGCTTGTCGTGGGTTAAGTATAACAAGCGTGGCGTGCTATGCGGATAGCAAGCTCCAAAAGGTAGGAGCACGAGCTTTTGCTGATTGCAAACAACTTGAGAGAGTAATGCTACCCCCAACGGTTACATCCATTGGGGCAGAAGCTTTTGCTGGTTGCGAAAAATTGGTGATGATTAAGCTGCCTCCAAACCTTGAACGTATCGGGAACGCTCTTCGTGGTTCGTCTATTACGAAGATTGACCTTAGTAAATGTAAGAACGAGCAAGCCATTTGGGCGGAGATTATCGCTGCAAAGGACTTAATGCCTGGGAGTCGCGTGCGTCTCTTAAACGGGACCGAATATCTACTGGAGCAAAACGGATGGCAACAACAAACGCAGACAGAGATGGAAGGTGTGATGAATTGGTGTGGAGCGTACTGCGCCACGAATATGCCAAGCGGGATAGGTGCGGGTCGCAGTTTGTCTATTGCTCCGAGCGTGGCGGCTTCAAGTCCGCAGCGTACACCATATCAATATGTCGCTCCAACCATGGTCAAGATTGAGAATGGAGGAGATTTCCAGGCGTTCCAAGAGCAGCTGCGTAATTCTGGTATAACTGATGTCCACATAAGTGGAATAAGGGAAATTCCTACAAGAACTTTTGAGAATTGTCGGTACCTTAATGCTGTTGTTTTGCAGGACATAACGCATATAGGAGCATGGGCTTTTTATGGATGCGAGGCTCTAAAAACGATAACAATTCCAGAGTCTGTCCAATTCATTGACCGAGGAATCTTCTGCGGTTCTAACATACAGGAAATAATTTTCACATCCCCACGCATCAATGGAGTAACAATAAAGGATGAGGCGGTGAATGATGTCACCGGTAAAAGGGGCATTCTTTCGCGGTTGTTCGTGGATTTTAACGGAAACAACGTAGGTGCTCCAAATGGGTGTATAGTACGCTTCCCAGACAAAACGGAGTATACATGTCTTAATAACGAGTGGTTCGACAATACGGTAGTTATAGGCCCCCATAATGCGGCTTTGTTTCTAGAAAGGTTCACCGAAGATACTAGCGTAACCCAGCAAGTGCAAGCGCTTCGTTACAGTGGTATTTTGGAAGACATACTAGCACACACTTTTGAGGGGAGTGAAAACCTTCGGTATGTAGATCTTACTGGTGTGATTACAATAAACGAGCGAGCCTTCGCCAATTGTCGCAATTTATCGGAAATAACAATTCCAAAAACAATTGAAATGTTAGAGGGCGGCGTTTTTTGCGGGACTCCACTAAAAAAAATCGTTTTCGAATCAGATTATATAAATTACGTGGCACTCACAGAAAAAATTGCTAAAGATAGAGAGGCACAGGACGGGGTAGTGGATGTAGAGGAGAATAAGAGAAA
>JAIRNU010000106.1 GCA_031257945.1 Holosporales bacterium | reverse complement strand
AACGCGGCTTTCTGAGAAATTTTCTTACTTGGCTTTTAAATAAAAGAATAATCACTTAAAAATAATTTTTGTTGAATTGTAGTATAAATTACTGAGGATTATTATTGATATGGTTGATGCGCAATGTACAGGAGTAAGGGGGGCGCTTCTCACTAGACGCAAGAATTTCCACCATGCTTGTTTCAAGTGCTTGTTCCTACCGATGAATACTGCGCATTTCAAGGGATAGCTGGAATGTGTAGGGTGTTGAGCATTCGTCCTTTTTGTCTCAACGCCCCGCACAGCAAATCAATTAATTTGGCCGCAAGATTAACGCGATTGACTATATCTTCAACGGCTAGGATACATTTTGGAAACAATTGGTTTTTGCTCACCACCGCAAACGGAGACTCTCCACCCAAAAAAGCGCTGGTGCCCTTTGGATTAGCAACTTTCAAAAATAAAACCTACGAATGCAAGGGGGAACTCCCAGCTTTTCGAACAATGCTGCCGCACAAAGAATCACTTTGCCAAAAAGCCGCTAAGACTTTTGCTGGAATTTGAGGCACTCGCATTTTTGTCTTGATATTCGCTAGCGTCATGCATAACATTACCATTAGGTGTCATTTTTCGACACCTGGAGGTGTTGCAATGTTTGTCGATTATCTAGAGAGCTTACGAAGATCCGGGAAAAGAAGTTTTTCCTTTGAAGAAATCATCCGCGATTTAAATATTTCGAATAACTCAGCAAAATCTGGCTTATATCGGCTAAAAAAAGACAACAAACTCATCAGTCCGATAAAAGGATTGTACGTTCTTGTTCCGCCGGAACATCAACCGTACGGCTGTATTCCCGCAGAAGAGCTTGTTCCTATCATGGCGAATTATCTAGGCGCAAAATATTACGTTGCTCTGCTGAGTGCTGCTGCATTTTATGGCGCCGCCCATCAAAAAGTTTTTAAGTTTCAAATCATCACAAATAGTCGCATTGTCCATCCGTTAGAATTTGGACGAATCAAAATAGAAGTGACCCGCAAACAGAATTTGGCGAAATTGCCGACTAAAAACGTTGTAGTTAATTCAGGTTATCTAAAAGTTGCAACTCCGGAACTCATCGCGATCGATTTACTTAGATTTGTACACAAATGCGGCGGCTTAAATCACGTCGCTACAGTTTTATCCGAACTTGTTGAACACATTGATGCCTGCGAATTGATTAACTTGGCTAGCAATGTTGACTCGTTGCCTTCTCTTCAGCGACTAGGATACATCTTGGAAACAATTGACGTGATGAGTAATGAAAAAAGGAGAGAAATTGTTGTTAAACTTGAAGAATATCTTAAAGACAAGATAAACCGTTACATTCCTTTGTCAACAAATATTCATACGGCACTTCACCAAAAATGCAAAAAATGGAAAATTATTGAAAACATTGAGATAGAAAGTGATTTATGATTCCTGAAATATACGTTGAGCAGTGGCGCAATACTTTTGCATGGCAAACGCTATCGCAAATAGAACAAGATCTAATCATAAGTAGAACTTTGATTAATTTATTTAACGAGCCTTACTTAAAAGATGTGCTAGTTTTCCGCGGAGGCACTGCACTTAATAAGCTTTTCCTGAAATCTCCAGCAAGATACAGTGAGGATATTGATCTCGTGCAAAAAAGGTCTGAACCTATTGGCAAAACCATCGATACAATTAGAGATATTCTCACTCCGTGGCTAGGTGAGGCGGTTTTGAAGATCACGCAGCGCAGCGCGAAATTGGTTTTCAAATATGAAGCCATCAATAAATTACCTGCCAAATTGAAGATAGAAATCAATACTACGGAGCATTTTCAAGTATTACCGTTGTTCATAAAGAGATTCGAGGTGCAGTCTGATTGGTTTAGCGTGACTGCGGACGTCGTTACATATGAAATTGAAGAGCTTATGGCCACAAAATTGCGGGCTCTCTATCAACGTCGCAAAGGCCGGGATTTGTTTGATTTGTGGTATGTCACAAAACAAAATTTAATCGACGTAAACAAAACGATTGAGATCTTTACTAAATATTGCTCGAATGACGACATAAGTATAAGAGGAGAAGAATTTATCAAAAACTTGGATCAAAAGAAGTGTCACCAGGATTTTAGATTGGATATGGATTTTTTATTACCACAAAATCACGATTGGGCTTTTGACACAGCGTATCAATTCGTTATTGAGCAAATAATTCGTCGTATACAGTTCGAACTGGCTTAAAATATTGGAATAATCTGATTTTGCGCCCCCGCAAACGGAGACTCTCCCGCCAAAAAAGCGCTGGTGCGTCCTAGAGGAATCGAACCTCTGACCTACAGCTTAGAAGGCTGCCGCTCTATCCTGCTGAGCTAAGGACGCTTGCAAAAACAACTCTGCCAAAAAGACACGCCACTACCGCCATCGAAACTTTGGAGCGGATGATGGGAATCGAACCCACGTAACCAGCTTGGAAGGCTGGAACTCTACCATTGAGTTACACCCGCGTACGACTTATGGTGGGAGGAGGAGGATTCGAACCTCCGTAGACTCACATCGGCAGATTTACAGTCTGCTGCCATTAACCACTCGGCCATCCTCCCACACGAAAAACAACGCCCCCCTTCTTTAAAAAGGCGCTGGCAAAGACACGCTACCTGATAAATATATTTTAGAATGGCAGATGTGTCAATGACCTGTATGTTCATCCAGATTAACGCTGCAGTAGTACCAACAACGATTCGCAGCTACGCCAATGCTCACAATGGTCCCTAAAATTGCCGCATAGACGGTATTTTGGTAATACTGTGCCTCTTTTCGCGGCGGGTATACTTTGTCCATTATATATTTTGTTACTACTCCTGTAATAAGACCCACAAGCATCGCCACTCCGACTGTTTCACATGGATATTCCGCTACTGCTGTAAACATTTCGTTAAGCGTTCTTTGGTTGAAGAAGTCGCGTTCGTCATATATCCAATACCCTGAACTATACCCTGAACTACATCCGAAAAACGCCAGCATACCAGCTAATGCGATTACTTTTTTCATAAAACCGCCACCCAAAAATCAAGCATGACCAATTTCTGTGTAAACAAAGTAACGCAAGAATACAATGATTTTGTTTTCAGATGTTAGCGCAATTGGGCGAATTAACCGCTGATGAAACGTAACGCAGTGTCGTTGAGTCATTTGGTTAACTGTATCAAAAACATATCTCGTGCATAGGCCGTAGCAGCACAATTAGTCAAATATTTTTGTAAAACTCAAACGTATTATTAATTATTTCGTATATATAATGGCAATATAGGTGCATTCTTATACGGGTTATATGAGTTACGAAGGACGGGCGTTTGACTTTATGACGAAAGAAGAAGAACAGGAAGCCTTTCGTGAATTTACTCAATCAAAATCAAGTAAATCACGGCAAGCTATAATCCTGAGCCACATTAGATTAGTAAAAAAGTTGGCGCAACAATATTACAGGATGTATAAAGTTGACGTGAATGAGCTTATTTCTGAAGGGAGCATCGGCCTATTAAAAGCAATCGAAATGTTTGATACCAGCCGTGGCCTCCGCTTTTCCTCATACGCAATTTTTTGGATAAAGGCCTATATTCGCCAGTACATTTTTTGCACAAGGTCCATAGTTAAGAGGTCGCGCAGAAGATTGCAAGCAATGGAGCAGTGTAGCAAAGCCTGCTCAGAATATTGGAAATCTGCTCACGATACATTTATCCCAGATGTTTCTGTCGACCAAACTGTTGGAGAGGACGAGTCCGGGGAAAGCATTTTGGACTTCATGGCGGATGAAAATGCGAATTTTGAGGAAAAGACGATAGAGCAGGATTTATCGCAAAAACAACGCGCTAAATTTAAACAGGCAATGGAGAAACTGAAGGAGCGCGAGCGAATTGTAATAGAGAAAAGGTACTTCACGGAAAAGGTTCAATCTTTTGAGAGCATAGCGCACGAACTTAATTTAACAACAGAGGGCGTTAGGCAGATAGAAAAACGCGCAATAAAAAAGATGCAAAAGGAGATTAGCGGGTCAAAGGTAGCAAGAGCGCCGTGAGCCTTTGAAGTACAAAAGAGCCCCAGAAGTGGACCTGTGACACGCCAGTCTAGTTACGTAACGTTACGACCTACTCTAGGGGGGCAACACGCCACTTCCCATCTTCACCAAATTCAAAAGTATCAGGATATTCTTCAAACTTCGCCGTGCAACCTAAGCGCACCTCTGGGGCGATTTTATTCAAAAGAGCAATTATTTGTTCAGGGGGAACCTCGGCACTGCCAAACGAGGCCAATATTGAGCCAAAGTCGATGCTTACTAACCCGGTGCAGCCGCAAAAAACGTTCTC
>JAIRNU010000054.1 GCA_031257945.1 Holosporales bacterium | reverse complement strand
AAAGTAGGTACTGTGACGCGCAAATATATGCATTTGGGATGTTGCTCAATTGTTGAGCATTACGTCTCTGCCAAGGGAACGAAGGCTTTCGCATGCTTGCAAGATAGGTGAGTAGTAACCTTAAACCTCCTTTTCTTGACGCACTTGACTTGTTAATTTCAGGACCAGACTCCATAATTTTTGCCCCACATATTTCCTCATATGTTTGGTCTTGGACAAAAATAAATATTTGGAGACTTAGTAATAGGATGGTATTGCTATAATACAGACAACACAATAGCACTGCAAAATTAAAAACAAACAAATGTGGGATGGCCAAGCAAGATTATGAAATAAAGGTTTTTGCAATAGCTCCTATCACAATTTATAATTGACCAGAGATAGAAGCGGCGCCCCATATATTTGCAATGCTTAGACAATTTGAACTCGTAGAAAAAGTTGCCGAGTATGACCCGGCGATTGATGAGAACCTCCTGAATAAAGCTTATGTTTTTTCGATGCGCGCCCATGGCTCGCAAACACGGGAATCTGGGGATCCGTTTTTTTCGCACCCTGTCGAGGTCGCTGGCATTTTAGCGAATTTCCGATTCGATTACGTGACCATCATCGCAGCCCTTCTGCATGATACAGTTGAAGATACCGTCGCCACTCTTGACGATATAAAGAACGCATTTGGTGATAAGATAGCCGACTTGGTGGACGGGGTAACCAAAATCTCTAAGCTAGAGTTTTCCTCAGAAAGCACGCAGCAAGCAGAAAATTTTCGTAAGCTCGTTCTTGCGATGGCGCAAGATATCCGGGTATTATTCGTGAAGTTGGCTGATCGCCAGCACAACATGCGCACACTACACTACATAAAAGACCCCTTGCGTAGAAAAAAAATAGCCAAAGAAACGCTAGATATTTACGCGCCGCTCGCTAGCCGCGTTGGCGTTCAGCAGATAAAGGAAGAGCTGGAGGACCTGTCTTTCAAGGAGATTAATAAACCGGCATATGAAACGACGCATAATCGTCTGAAGTATTTAAGGGCGTCTTCTGCGCACCCAATAGAGGACATCATAGATGATTTGAAAAAATTACTTGATAAGGCGGGGATACAGGCGCGGATTTTTGGTAGGATAAAAACTCCGTACTCTATATGGAAAAAAATGGTTTCTAGGAATTCAACGTTCGAACAACTCTGCGATATCATTGCTTTTCGGGTTATAGTTAGAACCTTGCCGGAATGCTACCAGTCCCTCGGTATTTTTCATAATTCTTTTTGGGTGATTCCCGGGCGCTTTAAGGACTACATCAGTACGCCTAAAGTGAATAATTACCAATCCCTTCATACAACGGTCATGAGCCCCAAGCACCAACGTATTGAAATACAAATCCGCACGGAAGAGATGGATTTGGCGGCCGAATACGGGATCGCCGCGCACTGGCAATACAAACAAGGCGGCAATGCTCATGACGGCAAGCAGTACCAGCTTGTTTGCAATTTATTGCAGATTCTCGAGCATACCACCAACCCGGAGGAATTTTTCGAAAATACGAAGCTGGAAATCTACCGGGACCAAGTGTTTTGTTTTACTGAAAAGGGGGAGATTTTTTCATTCCCTAAAGGTGTGTCGGTAATAGATTTTGCGTATGCGATTGATTCGTGGGTTGGGGACCACATATCTGGAGCTAAAATTAATGGCAAACCAATGCCACTTAAAACTGTTTTGCAAAACGGGGATCAGGTAGAGATTATTACTTCCTCCGAGCAAAGCCCTCAGTCAATCTGGGAAAATTTTGCTTGTACTGGAAAGGCGCGCACACGAATTAGACAATTTATCAGGTCACAGCAAGAGCAGAGAATGATGCAATTAGGTGAAAAAATAATTGGAGAGGAGCTGCAAAGGACCGGCATTAACAAGGAAATTTTGAATTCAAGGGTTTTTTTGAGTCGCTTCGATTGCGAGAATATTAATGAGTTATACATTTCAATCGGGGAGAAAATATTTTCACTCGAAGAAGTAATAGCTTGCGCACAAGAATTAGCACAGACGAAGCAATAAGGCGCATAATAAGGGCCACCTATTCCCAAACGCCGTTCTGGTTACAATTGAAGGCTCCATCTTTAAAGCGTGCTTTACACTCAGGTTTTGCTCCGAAATTATTTTGCAAAAAAGCAGCGCCGTCACCTTGAGGAGTATCAGCAACGTTAAAGTCTAATGTGATGTTTCGCAGCGGGCAGCCGTTCCAAGCCTGGGCATCAATTACTGTAAGAGGGGATGATATTGTTACACTTTGTAACGATCGACAACCATCAAAAGCGGAAGCACAAATTGTAGTAAGGCTTCTTGGAATCGTGACAGTCGGCAAATTGAAGCAGTTGGAAAAGGCCCAAGACCTAATTGTAGTAACGCTATTTGGAATAATTACAGTCGCCAAATTAATGCACTCTCTAAAGGCAAAACTGTCAATCGAGATAACGCCATCTGGGATAGTTATAGCCGACAAATTAACACAATTATTAAAAATGCCCCAGCTAATTGCCGTTAAACGGCTATTTGGCTCAAATGTGACTACAGAAAGATTGTAACATCCGTTAAAGGCACAGGTCCCAATTGAAGTAACGCTACTTGGGATAATTATCGCCGACAAACTAGTGCAACAGTTAAAGGCCCAATCGCCAATTGTTTCCAAACAGCTTCCTCGAGCAAACGTAACACTACAAAGATTGGAACACATGTTAAAGGCGCTGCCGCTGATCGAAACAACGCTCCATGGGATGTCTATACTAAACAATCTATAACAATGAAAAAACGCGCTATGCCCTATGCTCCTTACACGACTGTCGTCCTCGAAGGCAATTCCTTCGAGAACCGAGTTATGACTAAAAGCGCTCATAGGTATCTCTCTTTGCTTTTGTGGGATAAACACTACATTCTTTGAAGTCCGTGGCCCCACAATCCAGCGGACATCTCCGCTGTTAGACATAAATCTTTCACGGGTTCTATACAGTGAGTGCATACTGTACACTTGCCCATTTTCACATATAAAATTACGTCCAGCATCTTGCTCATTTTTTTGCTGATACGTTGCTCTCGTAGACTCCAAATAAGATACGCAACTTGCTGACAACATTGCCAGCGTTAAAACTTTTCCTACCATAATTCCTCATAAAAAAAAAAAACCGAATGAACGCTAGTACAAAGTAAAGTACCACAGCATCCGCTCAAATCCTCGTTCTTAATTATTTTCGGTGTAACAGCTTTTTAGCTGCAAAATCAAGCCACCCAATCCCGCTAAAACAAGGCGGCAAAAGAGTTACTGGATCCAGTACGATGGTCGGATATAATATCCCATTTGTCAGCGGAGCACTTAAAAGTAGTTCCATCTTTAAAGTGTGCTTCACACTTAGGTTTCACTCCGAAAGTGTTTAGCAAAAAAGTAGCGCCGTTACTTTGGGGAGTATCAGCAACGTCAAAGCCTAATGTAATAGAGCTGTTGCGTAAGCCATTTTTAGCCCTTGCTTTCTGCGGGGTAGAAATGGCTTTTGCAATAGGTCTACTTTATTTATCATCCTTTACTTTCCAATCAACTAAAGATTCCGGCCCAATATCCGCACAAAATCACGGCTTTTCGGATAGAACAATCCGGCATCTTTAGCTGAAGAGGTTTACTTCCCAAAATATTAATAAAAACTATGCATTATGCCGGATTTCTCGGTTCTATGAAAGGCGTCCATCCAGTTCCATTACATTTTAAACGCACTATATTGCCCTCTGTGGTCACCGGGTCATCTGCAAATCGCGCTACACACCCGTCGTGATGTACTCCAAGAGTCTTCTTCAAAAAAGCCGCGGGACTGCAGTTGTGCTTCCGCCGAATCATAAAGCAGAACGTAATGTCTTCCAAAGGACAACCATCAAAGGCGCCATCATGGATGTTAGTCTTATGTGACGAGATAACTACACTTTTTAGTGCTGTACAATAATGAAAAGCTCGCCACGCAATATACTTAACGTTGCTCGGGATAGTTATAGCTGGTAATCTGGAACACTGCGAAAACGCATAATTGTCAATCGCACTAACGCTATCTGGAAGGGTGATATACTGCAGTTGGGAACACCCGCTAAAAGCCGCCTGAGATATTCTTGATAACTGGCTTCCTTGTTCAAATTCGACACTAGAAAGCTTATCACACCCCACAAAAGCGCATCTTCCAAGCGAAGTAACGCTACGCGGGATAACTACAGTCGACAAACCGCACCCTGCAAAAGCCAAGTATCCAATATCGTTCACATAACTTTCATCTCCAAAATCGACGTTTTCAAGGTTCGAACAACCATAAAAAGTTTCAGCAGGGATCCTTATACACCTCTGTGTGATATACGCAGAGGTAATTTTCTCCTTGACATCCTGGCTCAAATCACGCCCGTCATATACGTAAACGCCGTCTCCTACTTGCGTCTCGGCACAGTATGCCCAAGACACGCAACTTGCTGACAACATTGCCAGCGTTAAAATTTTTCCTACCATAATTCCTCCTAGAATAAAAAAACAAATAAACACTGATACACAGATACAAGCTCTGGCATCCGCTCAAATCCTCTCACCAGATTACTTTCAGTATAACAGCTTTTTATCTGCAAAATCAAGCCGCCAAAATCCCGCTGAGATTTTTCCAAAAACATATCACACTTGTAGGGGCGGCAAACACAGCTGTTCTTGATATATTGCTAACTGAGAATAAAGCCAAACAATTGTTAAAGTATTTTTAAGTATATCTTTTCTCATGCGTAGCCGTAGACACCGTATGTACTTTTGGCCGGGTTGTATGCTAGAATTATCCATGTTTCAGCTTGGAGACGTGCTTTGTGGATGTAGATTTGCTAAAAGCTATGTGCAGTTCTGTCCCGGGACGGTATGCCTTTGCGGTTTTTAGTGTGGCAGAAAAATTAGGCATTATAGAACGGACACTCAAAGAGGTCAGCATAGCAGCACGATTGCTTGAAAAGGGGCAGCCGTTCCGCATTGTCATTCTGCGCGCGCTTCATGGCGGGACGCCGCCAAGCTGGTGGGATGCTTTTTGCAAAACTGTGAACTTCCATGAAATTGTGATGAATTTTTTGGCCGTCGTTGTGCATAACCGCAGGGTCAGCTGCCTCCACGATATTGTACGGTTGCTAGGAATGCTGGTAGATCACGCACTAAACCAAGAGTCCCTTTCGGTGTATACCGCACATGAAATTAACGACGAACAAAAGGAGCAGGTTTTTCACAAACTGTACCGGCTTTTCGGGAAAAAGTTGTTTGTGTCCTTTGATACCGATGAATCCCTTTATGGTGGTATTCTGGTACAGTCTAACACTATAACCATTGATGCCAGCGTAAAACATCAGATAGAAAAATTTGCAAGAGGGGCGAGGAGTTATTTTGACGGAGAGTAATTGTGAAAGCTAGAGTCGCAGAAATATCAGAGTTTTTGAAGCAGCAAATCGAGGGGTTTGCCCCGACGGCGGACGTATACGAAAACGGAGTCGTATTATCGGTTAGCGATGGTGTGGCGCGGGTACAGGGCCTGCATAATATCTGTTCTGGGGAGTGGGTCGAATGCATTTCCTCCAAAACCGGGCAAATCATAAAGGGTATGGCCTCGAATTTGGAGGCCGATAACGTTGGTATCGTGCTAATCGGGCAAGACCGGGATATAGAGGAAGGCGATATCGTCCGCAGAACGAACAGGATTTTAGACGCTCCTGTTGGGCTTGGGCTGCTTGGCCGCGTTGTTAATGCACTTGGCGAGCCGATCGATGGTAAAGGCCCGCTATCGGACATCAAACGGTCACAAATCGAAAAGAAAGCCCCGGGAATTATCGTACGGAAATCTGTATGTGAGCCAATGCAAACGGGGCTTAAGGTGATAGATAGCCTGATTCCTATAGGCCGCGGTCAGCGCGAATTAATCATCGGAGATCGGCAGACTGGGAAAACTGCTATTGTCCTTGATACCATTCTAAACCAACGTAAAGCGCACGAATCGCACGACGAAAAGAATAAGGTGTTTTGTATATACGTTGCGATCGGCCAAAAGCAATCCTCCATTGCGCGCTTAGTAAAAATGCTAGAGGACCACAACGCCATGCATTTTTCAACAATTGTCGCGGCAACGGCATCTGATTCCGCGGCGCT
Organism: Holosporales bacterium; assembly: GCA_031257945.1. Taxonomy (GTDB): domain Bacteria; phylum Pseudomonadota; class Alphaproteobacteria; order BNTO01; family BNTO01; genus JAIRNU01. The sequence goes on along the minus strand of JAIRNU010000054.1, from coordinate 19,608 downwards.
GCAGTACCTAGCGCCATATACCGGGTGTACTATGGGCGAGTATTTCCGTGACCATGGCATGCATGCCCTTGTAATATACGACGATTTGTCGAAACACGCCGTAGCGTACAGGCAAATGTCGTTACTGCTGCGGCGCCCGCCAGGTCGGGAGGCGTACCCAGGAGATGTGTTTTACTTGCATTCTAGGCTGCTCGAACGCGCCGCAAAGCTCAACGATGAAAATGGGGGCGGGTCCCTCACCGCGCTCCCAATCGTTGAAACTCAAGCTGGTGATGTGTCGGCCTATATCCCTACAAACGTGATTTCCATTACCGATGGGCAAATATTTCTTGATACCGATTTGTTTTATAGCGGGATTCGGCCAGCGGTAAATGTTGGGATTTCCGTGAGTCGTGTCGGATCAAGCGCGCAGACTAAGTCTATGCGGCAGGTATCTGGGCGGATTAAACTGGACCTGGCACAATACCGCGAAATGGCGGTTTTCTCCCAGTTTTCCTCGGATTTGGACGAAACGACAAAGCAATTCCTGGAAAAAGGAGCGCGATTGACAGAATTGTTGAAGCAGCAGCAATACCAGCCAATGTCTAACGCAGAGCAAGTGGCGATAATATACCTTGGCGTGAATAATTACCTAGATAAATTGAAGCTGCCAGAGATTTTGCCATTTGAAAAAGAATACTTGCGCTTACTTAAGGCGAACCCGGAATTATTTAGCGTTTTTGATAAAGGAACGGCAATACCGGAGGAGTCCAAGCCGCTGATTAATGCGTTTATTTGTGAATGTCTGGAAACTTGGCAGCAAAATCATGCTAATTCTGCAAATAATAGCGCTGGTGGGTAATATGGTGCAAAAATGGCGAATTTGAAGGATATTAAGAATCGGATTCGTGGCGTAAGCTCTACGCACAAAATTACGTCCGCCATGAAGCTGATTGCAACGGCTAAGCTGCGCCATTCCATGGAAGCCGTCGCTTTAATTCGCGATTATGAGGATACGCTTGTTAGTGCGATTAACTGGTCGGGCATTGATTTACGTAAGGAGAAGATTGAGGGAATAGCGGAGTTCCCTTGGTACCTAACGAAAGAAAAAAAGAAAAAGCCGCACGTTTTCTTCGTTTTAGGAGCGAATCGGGGGCTGTGCGGCAGTTACAATTCCATGATCATTCGTGAAACTTTGGCTTTAGCACGTAAGCTCGGGCAAGATAGAGACGTTTTGTTTATTCCGCTAACATTAAAAAGCTCCGAATACTTTTTGAAAAACGAGTTCGATCGCACGAAACCCTTGCCGGGTCTAGGATTTAGTAATAAGCACGATTATATGGCAACGGCGTCGTATGTCGTGGATCAAACGATGCACTGGCTGGAGGGCAAGGAAATCGGGTCGGTAAGTGTCGTTTTCGGCAAGTTTGTTAATGCGTTAGTACAGAAAGTGGAGCATTTCCAGCTTTTCCCATTTTTTCGCAGCATTGCAGATGACCGCAGCGCGGAGGAGGGCAGGGCAGGGGGGAGAAAGGGGATCTTGGTAGAGCCATCTTTCGTTTCCCTCACAAAATCCGTGGTTAATTCCTTGGCGCGGGTTAAGGTGTGCCGCGCCTTCGTCGAGTCAGATACTTGCGAACAGGCTGCCCGCATGACGATGATGGATAGTGCGAAACGCAATGCAGAAAATTTGATTGATAAGCTGACTTTGCAATACAATCGTACACGTCAGGCGAATATTACAAACGAGTTAATCGAGATTGTCTCGGGAACAAATGCGATGTTACAGGAATAGGTGTTAATGGGTTTTTTATGAGTAATCAAATAGAATACGGTATAAGCGGAGTTATTTCGCAGATTATTGGGGCAGTTGTGGATGTATACTTCGATAGAGGTCCCCTTCCGCAGATATTGAACGCTCTGCATATCAAGGATGAGAACAATGGCGGCAATATAACGCTTGAGGTTGTTCAGCATATCGGCGAAAACACGGTGCGTACGATAGCAATGGAGGCAACTGACGGCTTAAAGCGTGGCCTGAAGGTTTTTGATACACAGCGGCCGATTTCCGTTCCAGTTGGCCAGGCGACCCTTGGCAGAATCATGAATGTAGTCGGTGAACCCGTGGATAACAATGGCCCAATTGTTGCCGATAAGCTTTTGCCAATTCATCGGGATCCACCGCTTTTCACGGACCAATCCCCGTCGAACGATATTTTGGTTACTGGGATTAAGGTTATTGATTTGCTAACGCCGTATCCTCGCGGCGGGAAAATCGGGCTTTTTGGCGGGGCAGGAGTAGGAAAGACCGTCCTAATGATGGAGCTAATTAATAATGTCGTACGTAAACACGGGGGCTTTTCTGTCTTTGCTGGCGTTGGGGAAAGGACCCGCGAAGGCAATGACTTATATAACGAAATGATCGATTCTGGCGTAAATACTAGGGATATCACTGGGTCCAAAGCCGCCCTTGTTTATGGGCAAATGAATGAGCCGCCAGGGGCCCGTGCGCGAGTCGCGCTGACTGGGCTGACCGTTGCGGAATATTTCCGTGATGAAGAGCACCGTGATGTCTTGTTCTTTATCGATAACATCTTCCGATTTACCCAAGCTGGGGCGGAAGTATCAGCGTTGCTCGGTCGGACGCCGTCAGCCGTTGGATATCAGCCAACGCTGACGTACGAAATGGGGACTCTCCAGGAAAGGATTACCACAACGTCGAAGGGCTCTATCACGAGCGTACAGGCAATATACATTCCAGCGGACGATTTGACAGACCCAGCTACCGCCGCCTCTTTCACGCACCTTGACGCAACAACCGTTTTGAGCCGGCAAATTGCGTCGCTTGGGATCTTTCCGGCGGCTGACCCGCTGGACTCCGTTTCGCGGATTCTAGATCCAAGTATCGTCGGAGAGGATCACTACAATACTGCTAGAGAAGTTCAACGAATCCTTCAAATGTATAAAAATCTTCAGGACCTAATAGCGATACTTGGGATGGATGAGTTGTCCGAAGAAGATAAGCTAGTAATCACCCGTGCCCGGCGCATTCAAAAATTTCTGTCACAGCCCTTTGAAACGGCACGAACTTTTAGCGGAATTCCTGGGGAATTTGTCGATATCAAAGATACCGTTGAAGGGTTTAAGGAAATATGCAAGGGGACTTTCGATAACATACCAGAGCAGGCCTTTTTCATGGCTGGCAATATTGATAGTGTTCTAAAAAAAGCGCACGACTTGGAGGCTGGAAATTAAATGGGAAAAACAGGATTATTCATAACGTTAGAAGGGCTGGATGGCTCTGGAAAGACTGTGCAAGGGGAAAAGCTGTACAGGGCGCTAGCGGAGGCGTTTGAAAATAAGGTGATAATGACGCGGGAGCCCGGCGGTGTCGAAGGCGCAGAAGATATCCGGAAGGTCTTATTACAAGGAGACAGTGGAAAATTTCACCCAGTCTCCGAGGTTTTTCTGTTTTACGCGGCACGGTATGAGCATTTCTATAGACGGATTTACCCAGCTTTAGCGGACGGTTATATCGTTGTGTGCGATAGGTTTATTGATTCGTCTATAGCGTATCAGGGCGCTGGCAAGGGCGTTCCTACCAAGTTCTTCGACTATATCCACGAAATATTAGCTTTTCCGCCAAGCCAGCAGCTAATTCATAAAATTGTTCCTGATCGAACGTATATTTTCGATATAGACCCAGCGATTAGTGTCGCGCGTTTGACGAGCCGGCAACAGCAGGGGAACAGCTCAAACGACCGGCCCGACGATAGATTCGAGAAATTATCAACTGATTTTCACGAAAAAGTTCGGCAGGGGTATTTAGACATTGCGAAGCAAGATCCAGCTCGATGTCGAGTTGTAGATGCATCGAACAGCGTTGAATTTATCCATAATGAAATTTTGAAGGATGCTTTGCTTTTGGTTAATGATATGGCTGTTGACACTCCTTATGCGGGCGACGAGTTATTTTATTAAAACAGTTGTTTTTCCCGTTTACTTCGCTTAGTATACACTGGTGTTGTTGTAATACCTCGTTAAATTAGGATGAAGATCATCGATGCGTTATTTGCAATTAAAACCCGCTACGTTCGGTGCAACCGTCAGTGCGTCAACCCGCTAGCGCTTTGCTGGCGTACAAACTTAGCCAAGAAAGCGGCGGGCGCTGCTAGCATGAAGGTTTCACTGTATTTGGTTGGTGCATTATGTAGTTTCGCCACGTTACCTGGTGACGTTGCAGCTGGAAGATTATTGGAAAGAGCCAAGGCCAATTGGGACGTAAGTGCTGCCGTTGCTGCACGTAACGGCCAAAGCCTTATGAGGCAATGTATAACGCAAGGGATGGGCCAGGCACTGCAGACCATGTTTCTTGTTCAACTTTTCCATGCTTGGCAACTAAAACAGGTGGAAGCTGTGGCGGTTTTTTGGGGGAGTAAGCTCATAACAGCCAGTTGTATTGTTCCTGCGATTAATTACTTGCTCCACTTCCAGCAAGTACAAAGATTAACAGAGCGCTTTCTGTTCCGTTTTGCTTCGATGTGGTTTTGTGCTACGTTATACCATTTTTGTACAACTATGTTGCCTATTTTTATGGGAGTGGGAGGGGTAAGCACGCCAGTTGAAATAGGACGGCAAGAATCCGCTATCTTTAGTAAGGAAACTACACATGTCCGGCCTGCTGGGGCCAATCATAGCAATAATACTCTAGTACACGTCGCGTTTTTCAACCCTCTGATTTTTGGCGGTATGCGTGTATTAACTGATAGCGCCTTTCAAGACTTTAAAGCGTTAGTAAGTGTGTTCTTGCCCACCAGCGTTGAAAGGATTGGTCAATATGCCTTTGGGCGATGTTCGCGGTTGAGTACCGTTCACATGTCAGATAACGTGAAAGAAATAGGCAGAGGAGCATTTTACAGGTGCACGTCCTTGCAACAAATTACATTGTCGGCTGGGGTAGAAACAATCGGGGATGATGCCTTTTGTTACTGCACTGCATTACAAAGCGTTGACATTCCAGGAAAAAACTTACTCTGCATTGATACTGGAGCTTTTTGTAATACTCAATTACGTTCTTTGGATCTTTCCGGGCATCCAAATTTGTGTTCTTCTGCTCCGGGCGTGATTCCTCCGAACGAGGTGAGGCCAGAAGTGGTACTCCAAGCCTTTTTGGCGAGTAACAAATTAACAATAGACGGGAAGTACGCTGATTTCGCAATTAACATATTTAGTGGCTCCGATTCCCCACCGCCAGATGGTTTCACTATCAGATTTTTTGGCGGTGTAGAATGTAGGTACAGTGCAGCGACCCAGCAGTGGGTCACCATGCGTTAACCAAAACGCACCCGATTACCTGCTGCCTCGCCATTAGGCGACGTTGTAAGGTATGAGCATTTCTATAGACGGATTTACCCAGCTTTCTTTAGCAGCTAATTCATAAAATTGTTCATGATCGAACGTATATACCCAATCAACTAAAGATTCCGGCCTAATATCCGCACAAAATCACGGCTTTTCGGATAGAACAACCCAGCATCTTTAGTTGAAGAGGTATATTTTCGATCTCGATGCCGAGTTGTCGATGCATTTATCCATAATGAAATTTTGAAGGATGCTTTGCTTTTGGTAAATGATATGGCTAGCTGCATGTGATTAATGGGCGTTTGGGTGGAAATGAAGCCAATGGTGCTTATAGGACTCAGCACTTCTTTCTGGCAGGTGTGAGGCGTTTACTTGCATGTGTCGTTCGATTATTTTCCAATGATTACCATACAGCCGAACCGCCTCAGCAAGCCGTACCTCTTCTTCCTCAGTGTATGAACCTTGCCGCAGCACTGTTTTACGTGACTCTTGGAGCTTTTGGATTTGGAGCTTTTGGAGCTCTTGGAGCTTTTGGAGCTTTTGGGGTTGCAGTTGTTCCCACTGCCGTCTTACGCTCTTATCTGTCCTTCCTGGCAAGAATTTTGCAATCTTTGCCCATTTAGGCCCAAATTCCTTATATTTTTCCATTAAGATGGCGTTCTCTGTTTCTGTCCATTCGGAGGTACAAATATCAGGAGAGAGATAATACCGCCAACGCCTGTAACACTGTCGGTAATTTCTTCCTGGTATTCTAGCGGCAATTTCGCACCAATTAAGTGCTTCATTTTGTGCTGTATACATTCCAACCAGTGCAATAAGCCGCGCATCTTCTTCTGGAGTGAATTTTGTGTGCAGCGTGGCACCAAGCATACCGTCATCTGGGGATGGTGGCGGCGCACCAAACACAGCGCTATAGTCAAGCACAGCTCGTTCACTTTTAGAAGCACCATCAGTTGCAACGCGTTCGACCTGATCGGACGCGGAAGAATAGGTGTGATCGGCTATATCTGGGGATAGTGACGGCGCATCAAACACATAGCCATCTGTGGATAGTGCCTGCGCATCAAGCACACCGCTATCTGGGGATATTGACCGCTCACCAAACACACCGCTATATGGGAATAGTGCCTGCGCACTAGCAAACACAGCGCTTTGGCCAGCACACCCAAACAGTAGCACAAGTCCGATAAATTTAATAAAACTGTTCATATTTTTCATTTCTCTTCCCGTACCTCGTACACTGTACACATTAATTGCTAGGGAGTATATCTAATTCCGCAGGGCCTGTTGTAATATCTTTAAAATGCTTATATAAGTGAGGTTAAGGATGCTAATATCGAGAGAAAATGATCAAGATGCAAAAAGTAAAGAGAGAGCTATATGGCGCGTTGAAAATTGCAACGTGCCGGGGTGTTTCGTTGGTAGCATTAATGCTAATGCCAGTGCTAAGCCAAACAGCGAGCGCTTCAGCGGCGAGCGCTGTCGATTCAGAAGGACTGCGTCAATGCGTGCTGGACTTTCAACGCGAGGCCAGAAATATCGCGATCGCCTTTGTTGGAACGTTGACTGCTGAACAACAGGAGCTTTATCATGCTTACAAAATGCACGTTTGGGAAAAGGGAATAAATCCGGTTATAAATCAGCAATCTAAATTACTACGAGAGATGAAGGTTGGTGAATTGCCAAACGGATCGGATTTTGCTAAGCAGTTCACCGGCGCAATACATGGCAGTGTGAAAAGTATTATGGATACTTTGGAGAGAGAAATACCGCCTATTCAGGAAATACCGCCTATTCAGGAAAGATCGCCAAGTCCGGCTAGTCTGCTAACAAGTTTGCCAAGTTCGTCAGGCCCTGTCATCCCTGATGACGCCGTTATTATGTTATCATCAGGAGAGGTGCTAGCTGGAGAAGCGGCAAGTGGTTTTTGGCAGAAGTTAGTAGAGATAATAGAAGAACAAACCGGCTCTGCACACGATTTTTGGAATGATTATGATACCATCGAAGGAGGGCGTGGTGGCTTTATCAGGAAACATAAACGCGAGATAGCAGGGCAGTCCGTAGTTGTTAAGGATTTTGAACTCGGTGAAGAAATGGACGAGGATAAACTGACACTTTTTCACGGCCTGTGTGACAAGTGGATGCTATGTAGCCATCCAAACCTTGTCCCGTTTCTTTTTTGCAAGCCTCCCACCGAAAGCGTTGGTCCGAGTTTTTGTTTTCCGTATTATAGTGCTGGATCTCTTCAGGACTATATAGCCAAATTTGCCAAAGACGGAAAGAAGATACCTTACGCTATAGCGGCTAGAATTTGTCGTGGAATTGTTGCGGGAGTAGCATATTTACATCGAAATAATCGTTTCCACGGTGATCTCAAGCCATCAAATATCCTTCTTTCCGACGACCTTAATTCCGTCATTACAGATTACTTGTCATACACTCTCGAACATTCGGGCATAACTTACGCATGTACCGTTCGAGAGCCAAGTGATGTGCCAGACGAAGCATACGATGATGACGATTGGGACATTCATGCTGACATCGATAGATTTAAGCGTGTAGACTCGTTTGTCATTGGCGTGATTCTGTATGAAATTCTCACGGGGCAACAGGTTTTTTCGGCAGAAGAGTTGTCTGCTGCAGATATACGTCGAAAAAGTGGGAGTAGCGATCGCCCAGCCATACCGTCGGAGATTAATCCTGTTTTTGGCGGATTTATCACGCGGTGTTGGGATGTAGACCCTGCGAAAAGACCACAGGTAGGCGAAATGTTACAGTATTTAAATGATAATGTTGGTAACACTGGTTGGGGGATATACAGGGAGTGAATTAGCAGGCAAATTTAAAACGGAGTTGGCTTAGCTGGAATATCCCTGATGCTGATAAGCCAACTTCCCGCCAGTAATTGGCACCTATTATGCAGTAATAATATACATATCTTGCTTTCACAGAACTCTGTGTTGTAGCATGCCACTATGTTCAGGGCGCCGCGCATATCAGAATGTTTTACAATCTTTTGTACCCGCTCAGCGGACATTTTCCTTATTTCAACATCTTTAAGTATTTGACTGTTAGAACCGCGGGGGCGCTTCTTACTGCGTTACTGCTGGCTTTGTTTTTTGGCTCACCAATAATCAATTTGCTAAAGAAGAAGCAACAGAATGGGCAGCCGATTCGCGCATATAGCCCGGAAAACCATCTAGCGAAATCTGGAACGCCAACTATGGGCGGAATTTTGATTTTAGGCGCAACACTGGTTAGCGTATTTTTGTGGGCAGACCTTACGAACCCCTTTATCGCTATGTCTGTCTTCGTTCTGCTGGGGTTTGGGTGCATTGGGGCGTACGATGATTGGCTCAAACTTTCTACTGGAAAGTCTAATGGTATGAAGTCGCGCTGGAAATTCGCAGCGCAAAGTGTTTTGTCATTGGTAATTACATATGCAATATTAAAACTAACCCCAAGAGATTTATACTGCGGGGTTACTATACCTTTTTTCAAGAACTACATCGTTTATATTGGGTACGGGTATTTCATTTGGGGGATTTGCGTGATTACTGGAGCATCCAATGCGGTAAATCTGACTGATGGGTTGGACGGCTTGGCCATTGTGCCAGCCATGTATGTCGGCGGGAGCTTTTTGCTCATCAGCTACTTAACCGGCCATGCGCATTTTTCAGACTACCTGTACATCCACTACATACCAAAATCTGGAGAATTAGCGGTATTCCTTGGCGCAATGATCGGCGGGAGCCTGGGGTTTTTGTGGTTCAATGCCCCGCCAGCGAAGGTTTTTATGGGGGATAGCGGTTCCCTCTCTATTGGCGCGGTGTTAGGAAGCATCGCGATGATGGTCCATCATGAGCTTGTTTTAAGCATAGTTGGAGGATTATTTGTAATAGAGGCAGTATCGGTGATACTGCAGGTTTTGTTCTTCAAAATAAGCCACGGGAAACGGATTTTTCTTATGGCGCCAATTCACCACCATTTCGAAAAGAAAGGGTGGCCGGAGCCGACCATTACCATTCGATTTTGGATCATTACAACGGTTTTAGCGCTGATTGGGTTAATGACGCTTAAAATACGGTAAAAATTTGGCTTGCGTAGCTACGTTACTGATAACATTACCGTAGTATTACCGGATCTCGAAAATAGCTTAGACGTGATTGACTATAAACAAGGCCGGATGCTCATTTAACTCCGCAGGGCCCGCCGGCCCTTTTTCTGTATATAATACGAGGTGGTCTTCCCGCAATTTTTACAAATAAAAACGTAGGAACACACAATGCTCATAATCCCCACTAAATGCACAAAAGATATTTTTTCACTAAAGAAAAGAAAACCCAACACGGCGGAAAAAAATATCCGCAAACACTTAAACGGCGCGGAAAAAGCCGCTGCGGAAAAAGTTTCAGACTGTATACTAAATGCTAATGAAATCAAAACAGACACGGCTGTAATAGATATACAGAAAAAGAAAGAATAATCTATATGAACCCAATGGGTACACGCCGGCCACGCAGTAAATAAAATCTGAAAAATAAACCCGTAAAAAAGGGACGTTTTTAGCGAATCAAAAAAGGCAGTCTTTTTCGAGATTAACGCAGCACATGCGAAAAATAGCGAAGCAAATATGGGGTATAGCATGTCGGTACGTCCGTACTTCCCATCAAAGCTCGAAAGACAAAAGACCCCAAAAACAGACAGGAACAGTGCAAAAACCGTGCCTACCCGGGGTTTTTCAGCGAAAAAAACAGTTGCCCCTAAAACCGTAAAAAACACCGAGCAAAGTGATAAGGAGCTATTAACTACTAAAGGCAGCTTTTTTAGGCTTTCGAAAAGTAAGAAAGTTCCCGTTGCATTGCATGCAGCTTTTATGAATTGTAAGAATGGTGCGTGTGTTACTGCAATATTCTTCAAACTTTTCCGAAAGAATATGCAAACAAACGCGGCGGCGATTATTGATTCTACAAACAAAATTTGTTCGGATGATATGTTTTGTGGTACACTGTGTATTATGGAGCTCGCCACTACCCTTATTATGGACGCTAATACAGCAAGCACTGTCCCGTATATATTACCTATAACTTGCACTTCTGTGCAGTGCAGTTTCGAGCATATCAATGCAACAAACGCTGGTATTTGCATTAAATCGCTTGAATGCTTTTTCACCCTTCGAACCGCACAAAAGCCTCTACCGAGGCGGAGTATGTATGACTTTTAAATGTTGTGCAATAACAAATTGATGATTTTTTAGTGGTTTTGACAGTTTCGTAGTAACATGTTTATTTCTGATAAAAAGCTTGTATTTACACTATCTGCCCCGTCTGGGTGCGGGAAAACTACTGTGTCCAAAGAGATCTTGAGAAAAAATACGTGGTTGGTCCGCGCGATCTCTGTTAATACGAGGAAAAAACGGCCTGGAGAGGTTGATGGGCAGGACTACATTTTCGTAGAAGATCAGGTTTTTGAGCAGTGGGTACAGGAAGGGCGTTTTATCGAGCATGTCGAGATATATAACGCAAAGAAAGGGCTGCTGCGATCAAGTATTATGCAAAATATTGCAAACAATAAAAATACGCTGTGTATTGTTGATTACCGCGGGATGTGCTCGCTAAAATCCGCTTTTGGGGATGATGTGGTTTCTATTTTTCTTGTTCCTCCGTCGCTCGGTGAGCTAGAAAAACGGATTAAGAATAGGAAGCAGGATTCCCTTGCTGAGATCAAATTGCGGCTTGAGAGAGCGTCCCATGAGATTAGCTTGTATAAGGAGTACGACTATTGCATCGTAAACGATCATTTCGGAAAGTGCGTCCACGCGGTAAAAAGCATTTTTGACGCAGAAAGATACAGAACGTCCCGCTTTACGTAACCATAGTACGCGGGGATACGGGGATGCATGCCGCTAATTTATATTTACAACTGAGTTGTTAGCCGCGAGCATTAACACTTTGTAAATATTTTTCGGACACAATTGAAGTAGGACTTCAATAACTACGATAAAGATTGTGCGGATATTAATGATTGTTAAGGGCTTGATTGTAAGTGGAATAGCCAGTGTAATTGCAGGTACGATGTTCCTGCCGCCAATAGAGGCGTCAGAGGAAATACCAGCACCGGCGCCAACACCAGTAGAAGGTACGGTGCCCAAACAGTGCGCACCTCTAAGAAGGGAATCCACAGTTTTTTTCAAGCATTTACTTAAGACTAGCCATGTGCCTCGTAAGGGACCGCGTAAGCCGCAGGAAAGCTTTATTGAGGATTTATCTAAAACGGAAAAATATTTAATTCAGTATGGTACCATGACGGGCGGAGAAAAGTGGTTTGTTGATGAGCTGCTTTCGTACAACTTCCTCCGTCCTCATGCGAAATGCTCTTTAGTTGATCATGTGCGACACCGTTTTTCCCATAGCGGCTATAATAAGGCTGGATGATGGCCTGCAGTTGCTCTTCTCTTGGGTCAAGCACATAAATGTGCATCGACAAGAGCGGCGCAAGATTCCAACTGGCATAACTTCCATTATACGGGAAGTACTGTGCCAGGCGGTTGTCTTGGGTCGTAACTCTGAGCCATCATATGGCCCATAACAAGTCTATTGTTTTCAGGGACAGTTTTTATTACAACGGTAATGTCGCTCCGTTTTTTTCTTGCAAGAAGTGTTAATTGTTGGCTTGGGAAATCATGGACAGAGTTTTACCAACACAAGGCATAATGCAGGTTTTTTGTTCGTAGATGAATTAGCGGCTATGTTACACGTTATAAGCTGGAAAGAAAAATTCCACGGCCTTTTAGCAGGTGCCCATCACCATATACTGGGGGACGTTATACTTTTGAAACCGCAGACCTACATGAACTCGTCAGGTATATCAGTTGCCCAATGCGCACAATTTTTCAAAAAGACCGCCGCGGAGATAATAGTAATACACGATGAACTAGACTTACCAGTTGGAAAAATAAAAGTAAAATACGGGGGTAGTCATAGGGGGCATAACGGAGTCAGGAGCGTAAGCAGTTCTTTGGGTTTTGATAACTACAAACGCATTATGATTGGTATAGATAGGCCTAGCGGTAGTGGCACCGATGTCCGAGATTACGTACTATCAACGTTTTCTGCAAGTGAGTTTGAAGTGTTGTACAGCTCTTTTGGCATTAGTATAGAGAACATTGGCTCCCTCATACTCGGAGGAGGGTAAAACCACGGCCTGCGCATGAGAAACAATATACTTAAAATACTTTAATAATTGTTTACCTTTATTCTCAGTTAACAATATATCAAGAACAGCAATGTTCACAGTTCCTACACAGTAGTGATATGTTTTGGGAAAAAATCTCAGCAGAACAGGGGGCTGTGTCACTGATTATTTTATCAAGTTTTTATCTCATGCGTAAGCCTAGCTTGACTTTTACGTAGATATTTGAGACTATTATAAGGTGTGATAGTCTCATCTTCAAGAGGAACCATGAAGATATTTTTATTAAGTATGGCTCTATGCTGTACCATTTCAGAGTGCATTAGCCGCGACGCTTATAACGCAGAGACCATACGTCTCGCTATGGAGTTTGTCAGTGGAGAGCACCAAGCACCGGCTGAACCTGCTAGACCTGTTAGGCGCCGGACCATGTTAGATGATTTTGATGAATGGGGCCTGGCTTATCGCCGCTCCCAAAACAAAGCTGACGCAATAATGGCGCGTCTTCGAAAGGTTGGGGATGGACGTTTTATTTTTTATGCGGTGCCTGACATTGCAAAAAAGCTCGGTCCGGCTTATAGTTATGAAGTACGTGTGACTGGTGCGATTGCAGCTTGGGTAGAAAAATGGACTTGTAATCCGCAAGATCCAGCACTAGACGGTGATAAACAAGAAATATTGCGTACGATTCGGTCGCAGCGTGATCCTAAGACCTTTAATGATATTGCTTACATCATGCCTAGTCTGATGGCAGTACTGTCAAACGGGCAGCCAGTAGACAGCGCCGCTTTCAATCAATTAAAAGATTTTTTTTGTGCCATTGCCGACGCCTCTTACATCAAACAAGATCCTGCGGACAAAGAGTACCTGCAGGTTACCGTAAGTAATGCCGGATGTACTATAATCAAAGCGTTGTTCAATCACTGCAACCCAGAACAGCTGATACAGTGGAGGCCTCAAATACAAAATTTAATAAACTCCTTAAGTACAGAGCCACCATACATTAGCCATGTTCTCGAACCATGGTGTCGTTCTGAAAGAACTACATCCGTAGCACCTACTTGGCTCAACCATATTAATGGCTTCTTCCACGAATCAGAACACGCCCATCTGCTCAGGATGATTGGCGGAACACGATTTATTGTAAGAGGTGGCGAGGATGATTCAGAGTATGAAGATTATTCAGAATAGATGAATTAGTATCAGCCCAGAGTTATTTAGTCTTGCACAAATATGGCAGAAAGTCTTGGCCTTTAGTTCTGGTTGGTTGCTGAATTCCTACTGCCACTGAGGGGAGAACAAACTGGCCCTGTTCACAGGGCTGGTGATACGCTTTACAAAATATTAATAAACGGGGCTTAAAATGCAGTAGAAGCCCCCCGCGTTTATTACGTTATGAAATATTGTTCTAAAATCCTGAAAAATATACAAACTGCAGTATTTATGACGTTTATTAATACAGCGTTTGCATTTACAGAGCATAACGACAGCCCGCCACACTGTACTCCCAATATTGAAACAATCGAAAGGATGGTCGCAAAAACTGGCAGAATAACGCAAATGTGCCAATTCATTGCGGCACTTGAGGATTCGCCGATAGAAGGAGAGGTATGGCAGAGCTGCATTGCCGCCCTTATAACTTGTAGCAACGAATTCAATATAAGCGGGCAGATGTTATTGACCGCCGTAAATAGTGCAGTTAAAAGTACAGATTGTATGCTTATAGAACTAAATAACAGCATGCAATATTTATTAGAAACTCCCGTTACTGCGCTTGAGACAAATATCGAATTTTTAGCTAATTTGTGTGTGGGAGCGCCATTTCCTCTAACTGAACAAGAGCCGCAAGAGCCTGCCACAGCGACATACTTTACTTTTTTTGATTCATTTATAACATTAACAACCAACTTAAGCGTATTAGCCAAGCATATTCTGCAAGTAGTAACAACGAAAGATAGCCTTTATTATTCGAATAATTTGGCAAATAGTTTATTAACACTTGCCGCCAACCTTTCTACCGCGCAAAATACTTTCGGCATTCTGGGAATGAATGCAGATACTATAGGTAATTGCGGTATTGATTGTGAGTGTAATTTCCGCCTATCGTCCTCCTTTTTCTCCATTAGTACAAATTGTGGCGAGATAAGTAAGTATGTTACGCAAATACTTGAATGCGTAAATGCTAATTGTTGTTCCCAAATCGTAACAGCATTACGCGCAATCGAACAACAATCACGGAAATTCGGAATATTCTTAGCCAAAATTATTGATAACAATGCCAAATTTCAATCCCTGTTTTTTAATAGGAGCATTCAGCATGACTTGCTGGAGAACTTAATAGCAAAAGAAGAGGATGGCGGGATACTTCCTCGCCTGATATTAAAACTTTCCGCAGTGCTTGATTTTCTTGACGGCGCAGGCAATACCAGCTGTAACGCCAATGAAATAGCTTTAATTGTGTGGGAAATAGCGCAGCTTCATGAATACACCGCACAATTATGTGAGGACTTCTATAATAAGTATTGTTTTCTTGAACCGCTCGAAGAAGTTCTTCCGCTGGATACGACTAATCAGGCGTGTGGAATAGATATCCTGAATAATATTGCTGGAAATTATAATAACATTAGTTCAGCGGTCAATATATTCGCAATATTGCAAGAACAATATGAGTATTCCTCAAATGCCAATTCCGCCATCCAAAAACTTTGTCTTTTGCTTTCGCGAGTTGATCAATACATACTGGATATAATGCAAAAGAATATTAGTATTTGTGAGAGGTGTCCGGATTACCGCGGCTACTTGTTTTCTTTACACAATATTCTTGTCAAAATAATACAAGCGTTAGACATACCAAGTTCAGTTATAAACGATAATTGTTGCGCAAAGTTCGTGGAGCTGCTGTGGGCGTGCTCCTCGAAAATCAATACTATCAGGGGGTTGAACAAATGCTTACTAGATGAACTTTTAAACGAATTGCAACAATGGGAGGTGGCGCTCCCCCCCTCTCCCGTATTGGAAAGCTTTGCTTTTATCTTTCAAAAAAACATCCCAACGTTAAAAAAAATAAATGCGTGGATAGAAGGGATGGCGCATACAATTACCGCTATTAATACTGATGATTTAGATGATTATTGTAATAGCGACTTTTGTCTCGCGTATATCCAAAATATTAATACAGAACTAGATAAAAACGCCCAATTCCTCAAAAACTCCCTTAGCAAGTGCTTTCATAAAAATTATGAAAACTTGAGCGCATTACCGCAAGACCAGCGGATCCAGTGCAGCGATTTGCCTGAAGCATTTAAGCAAATTTTTGCGTTATTTAATGGGATTACGCGTGATTTTGCCACCTTTGCAACTGATTTTTGTGAAATAGGGGTTATGCGGTATAGCAGCCCTTTTTTAGCAATTATTGCGGAGATTGGGCACTTTTGGGAGGAAATTGAAGAACACTTGCATGCCGTGGCAGCTGCGTTTTCACTGAAAAATAATAATGGGTTGCCAGTTTTGTGTTCCAAGTGTACGTCTGTCGATTATATTTTTGATATTTGTGGAATTGAGTCTGATGAAGGCAAAAGCGAAATAGAGACAATATTCATGCAAATAATACAGCACATCGAAGACCATTGCTGCAGCGCTATGTGGCATATAGTCGCCAAAATAGCGCAGGATATCCAGGCAACGAATAATATTTTCGCAGACCTGAATACTACGCTTTCTTTAGCGGCGTTAAGTTTTGAGAATGAGCCCACTTCGAGCCCTGGCTTTTTTGCGGATAGTTTTCAGGCGCCATATAGGGATTTTGTTGCCACTATAGGTGGTTTGGTCGCGCCAATTGCCGCTTTGTCGGTGATCCAGTTGGAGCAAACTCGTTGTAACAGTGAAAAGACCCTACAGCTTTTAGCACAAATTCAAAGCATAACTGCTCAAATGCCAGGGCTTGCGCTAGCAATGGCCGCTAAAGCCGAGCAGCGAATCGACTCACCATTAAATTTTTCGCAATCAGAGTTGGTATCAACTTGCAAGGCCTTTGGTTTGAATATAGTTAATCTTTGCAAAATTCTCGAAAAGTATACGCAAGGTGAATCGCGAACAATTATTGCTGAAATTACTAGTGTTTTATTCGAAAACCTAAGCACTTTATTACAAAACATGCAGTGCCTTGATTTCCTTGAATCCGATATCTTTTGCAAACAGCCTGCTGCCCCGCCACATGTTATAGGCGCAATCACGGAGGTAGTAGGAAACGCTTTACAAGCGATGACCCCATTGGTCAAGTTCCTGTTACATAGTGATTGTTGCGATACTTATGCGGAATGTATATATAACATAACAAATGCTATAAGCGACATAACAGCAAGCTTCAGCGGCGGCGCTATACTTGCGCCAGTCGCCTTTTGGATTGATTTTTGGGAAGATATCGGCACATTAGTACAAAAAATCTCGACGGGTTTTGATGTTGCGCTATCTTGGGAACCAAAAAGGCAATGCATGTTTTATATCGTTCAACCATATTTGGAAGAATTAGTACAAAAAGTGGAATGTTATGCGGCAAAAATGTCCGTGCGAACTGGCATTCCGCGAAAGTGTTTTCCAGCATGGGACGACCTATCTCTCAACTGCAAAAATGATTGCGATTATATCCCAGCGCTGTACCAAAAATTCTTCCATGAAACGGCGAATTTTTTGGCGGAGCTGGGGGATTTTTGCTGCGCGGTAGAGGGGAATGACGAGGCGCCTACCGTTTTCCTATTGTACAGAGTAAAAGCTGCCATGCAGTTCGTTGCATCAGTTATAAGTGATATCACGAATGCGGTACAGCAGAATTACGCCAAAGGAAATGTATTATGCAAAACGTGCAACAATACGGAAATCCTGCGAGTTTTGCACTGTTTAGAGGCTGAAATAACGCGAACCGCGCAGTTTATCGGCATAGATTTGGAAAGGGCAATCCTCAGCGGCGCTAAAGCAATTCATGATTCCAGTATTTCCACCATAGCGTCAACATTACAGGCAGAGCAGCTTATACCATTTGATATTGGTACTATTACGCTGCCGGATGATATTAAGCGCCTTGAACATTATGTTCATCAATTGTGCGACACAGCGGAGGAGGTAGCTGACAAGTTCTTGTGCTAGGGATATTGGTTTGTAAGATGGGAACATAGTTAAAAAGCCTGGTTAACAATCTTTTCCCGCAGCAACACCGCGGCGAGGGCACTAATAAAATAAAAGTTTCTCAAGTTTATTGCCTAATTTGTTTCTTTTTTGTACACTCCCTTTCTATGTTAGGAAGGTGTACAGAGAGGAAAAATTCATGGTGGATGCTGAAAAAAGGTTTCCCATGACTGCAAATGGCTTTAATTCCTTGAAGAATGAATTGAGGCTTTTGAAAGAAGTGGAAAGGCCGGCTATCGTCGAAGCTATAGTTGAAGCTAGAAGTCACGGGGATTTGTCGGAAAATGCGGAGTATCACGCGGCAAAGGAAAGGCAGTCTTTTATAGAAGGCAGGATTTCCGAATTGGAGGAAAAGATCAATCAAGCCCAAATTATAGATATTTCAACTATATCTGGAGATCAGGTAAAATTTGGAGCCACAGTGACCTTGGTTAATACCGTTACTGATGGTGTAGTAACGTACCAAATTGTTGGTAGCGACGAAGCTGATGTGAAAAAGGGATTGCTATCGATTACATCCCCTTTGGCCAGGGCCCTGATCGGTAAGAAGGTAGACGATGAGGTGGAGATTACCGTTCCAAGCGGCACGCAATCATATGCTATACAAAAGATAGAGTATGTATAGGAATAGGGTTTGCAGTTCATGGTGTCGCTATACGGTAAATACGCGTGTTTTGCTGCTCTTTTGAACAAAAAGAGGGTGATCGAGGGAGTATGGATGTCTGCTGCCACTATGCAAGCAGCAAGCACGTGCGGCGTATTCGATAGCCCTTTTTTTGAAGCGAAAAAGCCGGTTGTCGTTGATAAAATCGCTTTGGATAGAATGTTTGCGCAGCCGGTTGTGCACCAGGGCATTGTCGTAAAAGCGCAGCCGCTGAGCTCTCCGCCACTAAGCGATTTGCGGCAAAACGGCCAAGCATCACAGGTAGTCGTCGTTTTGGATCAGGTGACGGATCCGCAGAATGTAGGAAGCATTTTGCGGCTATGCCGGGCGTTTAATGCCGATGGGATGATAATGACCGCAGCACACGCCCCGCCAGAAACCGGAGCTATGGCAAAGGTTGCGTCGGGGGCGTTGGAGTTCGTCCCGCGATATATTGTTCCAAATTTGGCGCATGCTGTGCGGCAACTCAAAACGTATGGCTTTTGGGTTGTTGGGTTGGCAGAGCGCGGTGGCGAGTCCATACGGGATGTAAATTTAACAGGGAAAATCGCGCTGGTTTTAGGAAGTGAGGGAAGTGGGATGCGGAAGCTAACACTTGATTTGTGCGATTTCAAAGCGTTTTTGCCGACTTGTCCGTCTTTTTCGACCCTTAATGTAACGACTGCCGCTGCGATATCGTTATACGAAGCCTTTTTGGCCCAGCATTTGGAAAAAAGATCGCCCCTTTGCGGAGCATAGTATTTGGTCGTAAGGATGGAGGACAAAATGGAGCTAACCAGCTCTAAACAGGGTGGTTCAGCGCGTTAAACCCTATTTATGGAACCTACACATCTCCCTCAGCACCCTATTTATTCTGGTTTAATTTTGCAACGCTTGCAGTAAGCCTTTACTGTAGTAATACCCTCCCAATACTAAGCCCCTCAAATATTTATTGATGAATTAACTTCGCAACGCTTGCAGTAAGCCTTTACTGTAGTAATACCCTCTCAATACTAAGCCCCCAAATATTTATTTTCATTTTTCATACATTCTTAACTGAAAATAGGTTGACTTCTTAATGCTTTTTGTGGCACTATAAGAATATAGATCACGACAGCTACGGCCCGGCCCCTGGGGTCTACACTTGACCCGTTTCCCCTCCCCCGCAAAAAACTACGCGAGGAACTCCTTGTATTCCATAAGTACCTCCAGTTTCATCCACCCTGTCCACAGCACTTTCACACCAGGAGGCCCAT
>JAIRNU010000082.1 GCA_031257945.1 Holosporales bacterium | reverse complement strand
TTTCTAACTTCATTCTGGAGGCCTTTTTGCTTTTTGTGAATACTGTATTTTTTATTTCGGGCTTTTCAGGCTTTTTTCACTACATATTTTTTCTCATATGTGTTTGATCTTGGACAAGCCTCTGCCGCATAACCTTCTTTCATCCATAACCATTCTTTTTTTGCCGCACTTAACGAAATATTAACCTTTTTGTACTAAATTAAATATAAAAGTGCAGTTATATTTTGAGATATGAAAAAAACGTATTACGATATAGTCAGTTGTGTCGACAGAGTCCACCGCTTATTTCTAGATGCTATAAAGCACGATCTTGATATCATGAGGATTTTAGATATTAACAGCGTACAAGCGTTGATCATTTATAATATCGCAGAACAAAAAGTAAGTGTAGGCGAATTGATTTCGCGAGGAATGTATAATGGATCTAACGTTTCTTATAACCTAAAAAAACTCATCCAAATGGGATATTTGGAGCAAACGCCCTCAGAGCACGACAAACGATCGCTGTTCATTAACCTGTCTGAAAAGGGCCTAAAAACATACAAAAAAATTGATAGGTGCATAGAGGAACACGCGAAAAAGTTAGGCTCTATTTTCTCAAGCAATAAGAACCTTGAAGCTGTTTACAAAGGGCTACAGGGAATTGAATCGATCCTTGGGCAAGCTAATTTTTGGCCATAACGCCCCCCAACCACAGCGGTATCACGCCGGCTTGCTGAAGAGGTAGTACCAGACCGACCAGTGCGACTTAACGTGCTAATCGCTTTCGATAAATACTTTTTTCAGCTGTTTTATTTCATCGCGAAGTTTGGCAGCTCTTTCGAAATTAAGGTTTTTGGCTTCTTTTTTCATTTCGGCTTCGATTTGCCCTATTTTTCTTTGAACTTGGTCAATACTTGTAAGCCCAGCTAAAAGGTTCGTATATTCTTCAGTTTGCTCTGCGTCAGCATGTTTCTTTGGGCCAATCTCTTTGCTAATAGATTGCGGAATAATGCCGTGCTGCTCGTTGTATGCTACTTGTTTGGCCCGCCGCGCACTGGTCTCTTGTATCGCAGCTTGCAGGGATTCCGTCATTACATCAGCATAGAAAATAACACGGCCTTCAGCATTCCTTGCTGCGCGCCCAATAGTTTGGATAAGAGAGCGTTTAGACCTCAAAAACCCTTCCTTATCGGCGTCCAAAATAGCAACAAGTGCGCATTCTGGGATGTCGAGGCCTTCTCGCAACAAATTTATCCCAATAAGAACATCGAACTCTTTCGCCCTAAAATCACGAATAATCTCTATGCGCTCTAATGTTTCAATCTCCGAATGCAGGTATTTCGCTTTAATCCCAGCCTCCGCGAAATATTCGGAAAGTTGCTCCGCTGTCTTTTTAGTTAAAACGGTAACTAAAACGCGCCACCCCCGCTCAATAGTATTGAGGCATTCGCCCATAAGGTCGTCCACCTGGTGCTCACAGGGCTTCACAATACACTCCGGGTCAAGCAACCCCGTCGGACGGATAATCTGTTCAGCATATACTCCATTAGTTTGTGCTAGTTCCCATGGGCCCGGCGTAGCGGATACGTACAGCGTTTGTGGGCGCATAGTGTTCCACTCTTCGAATTTGAGCGGGCGGTTGTCTTTGCACGACGGCAAGCGGAACCCAAAGGTTACCAATGTCGTTTTGCGCGCCTGGTCGCCGTTATACATAGCGCCAAGTTGCGGAATAGCAACGTGCGATTCATCTATAATAAATAGGGAGTCTTTAGGCAGGTATTCAAACAAGGTGGGCGGCGGCTCCCCAGGCTTTCGGCCGTTAAAATAGCGGGAATAATTTTCGATACCAGAGCAAGTCCCGCACGAGCTGAGGCTTTCAACGTCAAAGCGAACGCGCTGTTCCAACCGTTGGGCCTCCAAATTTTTGTCCAGTCCCCGCAACTCCTCCAGCCGAAGCGCTAGATCTTTTTTGATATTAACCAGGGCCTGTTGCATTGTATGCGCCGGAACAACGTGGTGGCTATTTGGGTAAAGGTGAACCTCGTGCAAAAAGGCAATCTTTTCGCCCGTTAGAGGGTCTATTTCGAAAATTTCCTCAATTTCCTCGCCTAAAAAATAAATGCGCCAGGAGCGATCCTCATTTTGCGACGGAAAGATCTCGACGACATCACCTTTACAGCGAAAACACCCCCTCTGCAGGATAATATCATTCCGTTGATACTGCAGCGCAGTTAGTTGGACTAGTAATTGGTGGATCTCCATCTTATCCCCCACAGACACCGCCAGCGACATCTTTTGGTAGAAATCAGGGGAGCCTAGGCCGTAAATACACGAAACACTGGCCACAATAATAACATCTCTTCTTTCAAATAACGCTTGAGTCGCCGCATGCCTCATCCTATCGATTTCATCATTTATACTTGCTACTTTTTCTATATATGTATCCGTGCGCGGGACATAGGCTTCCGGCTTGTAGTAATCGTAATACGAAACGAAAAACTCTACGGCATTATCGGGGAAAAAGGCTTTCATCTCTGCGTGCAACTGCGATGCCAAGGTTTTATTCGGGCTAAGAATAAGCGTCGTCCGACCTAACTTTTCGATTATATTGGCCATTGTAAATGTTTTCCCGGATCCGGTTACGCCGAGGAGGACTTGGTCCTTATTCCCGCTTAGTAGGCTATTCATCAAGAAATCGATGGCTTCTGGTTGGTCGCCGCTTGGTTGAAATTGCGAGACGAGCTTGAAAAGAGACATACTGTTGGTAATAGTGGTAGCAAAGCTAAATTGTAAGAAAAACCGCAAAGAAATGCTACGCCTAAATTGATACTGCTATCCGGCATATCACGACGTTTGATTAGCGGTATTCATAGTACTTCAGTATAATGGTTCAAGAAACTGTTCCGATTAACTACTAGACGAGTGGTATATAGTAATTATAGTAAGTAGTAGACGCGTCAAGAGGGGAAATTTCCGTGTCACTAGACCCGTTGCGAAATCTTCGTTCTTTCGGTAATTTTAGCGTCGCTCCGATGCTCGAATCCTCACGTACGTTAAGTACGCTGCGGTTCTGCTTCGTATGCTCCTAAAAATTCCTCGAAATTACTCACTTTTGCAACGGTATATTGCAAAACCGTGATCCCCCCAAAAATGGTAATTCCTTTCCTTCGGAGAGTCTGCGTAATACGCAAACTAACACGATAAAAATTTTCTTTTTCGATTAACCGGAACTATGCTAAACACTCTGTAGATCGAGTATGTGGAACGTCGGTGTGTCCGGTTATTTTTTGTACTATGCAGCCTGATCACGAGACAACCGCTACACCGTCTGTAAAGCAATACATAGACGTTAAAAGCAAGCATGAGGATTGCTTGTTATTCTACAGAATGGGGGATTTTTTCGAATTATTTTTTGAAGACGCCGTTATCGCCGCAAAAGAATTAGATATAGCACTCACAAAGCGCGGAAAGCATGCTGACCAGGATATCCCCATGTGCGGTGTCCCCGTACACTCGTATGACGTATACGTTTCAAAATTGATACAAAAAGGCTATAGAGTCGCAATCTGTGATCAAATCGAAACCCCGGAGGAAGCGAAAAAACGCGGAGAGAAGGGCCCACTACGCCGCGAGGTTGTACGGATTGTCACAATGGGAACGCTTACAGAGGACGAGCTGCTTCCGTCGGGAAATAATTATATAGTGGCGATTTCGCTAGTGCATAAGGCAACACTATCGGCGGCGATTGCCGACATTTCTACTGGATTTTTTTGTGTAGAATCGTTCCCAACGACAGAGATCAATAATCTTTTGGAAAAGTGGACTCCGGCGGAAATTATCATTCCAGATGATGTTTTTTCGAATTTTATGCCCGTATTCGAACCTTTTAAAACGAAATTGACATTGCTCCCGAAACCCCGCTTTAACGAAACAAATGCTCAGAGCGTGCTTGAGAGCACATACAATGTGAAAACAGTTGATGTTTTCGGGAAAATGCAAGCATCCGAGATTCAAGCCGCCGGCGTCCTTATTGATTACATCAAGACGACTCAATGCAACCGGAATGTCTCCTTTCGTGCACCTAAAATCGTACATTCCCGTGAATTCATGACGATTGATGCATCGACTAGGAAGAACCTAGAAATATACGCTGCGCAAACAGATAAAGGCACGTCCCTTTTCGCAACAATTAATCATACGGTTACCCCGGCAGGGCGGCGCTTACTGCATAACTACCTTACTTTCCCGTTGCTTGATATTCCCAAAATAGAGCAGCGCTTGGACTACATCGATTTTTTTATCAAAAAGCAAACCCTCAGGGATAAGATAAGGGAGAACCTAGCCAAAACCCCTGATATTGAGCGCATTATATCCAGGTTATCATTCGGGAGAGCGTCCCCTAGAGACTTACTATTTTTAAAGATAGCTTTGAATAAGTCGAATTTTGTTGCAAAGATCTTTAACGATGATGAAATATCTAAGCAGTGGAAGGCCATATTGGAGGGGCATACAAACCTACTATCACTCCTAGAAAAAGCAATGATGGAGGAGGCGCCTACCGCCGCCCACGACGGCAATTTTATAAACGATACGTTCGATGAGACTCTGCAAGAATACCGGCGCCTCCGCAATCACGCATCCGACGAAATAAAGAACATGCAAGACAAATATATCCAACAAACCGGGATTAATAATTTGCGAATAAAGCGGAACAATATTTGGGGATTTTATATCGAAGTAAGTTCTGGCCAAGTTTCGAAAATCCCTTTTAATTTTGTACACCGGCAAACGCTGACGAATTGTATACGGTATACGACGCAAGAGCTTGTACAACTGGAAAAGAATATCAACGACGCAGAGAAGTCGTCCATCTCCCGAGAACTCGAACTTTTTACATTTTTATGCAAAGAGGTTTTGGGGGCAAAGGACGCCCTGCTCGAGCTCTCGCAAACGATAGCGGAGGTAGACATCTACACATCAATGGCGTTTTGGGCGCAAAGGAATTCGTATGTACGGCCGAAGCTAGTCACAGAGCGGATTATTGATATTAAGGATGGCCGCCACCCTGTAATCGAACAAGTTTCCGCCAAGCAGGAAGCAAATTTTGTCGCTAATGATTGCCAAATGAGCGAGGACGCCCGGAGGTTTTTGCTTGTTACTGGGCCTAATATGGCCGGGAAAAGCACGTACCTGCGCCAAAATGCGCTTTTAATAATCATGGCGCAAGCTGGGCTTTTCGTCCCGGCCAAGAAGGCGACAATCGGCATTGTAGACCGTATTTTTAGCCGGATTGGGTCTTCTGATGATATTGCCTCTGGCAGGTCGACGTTTATGGTCGAGATGATTGAAACTGCAGCGATCCTACACCAATCAACGCGGAAATCATTTGTAATTTTGGATGAAATTGGCCGCGGGACGGCGACGTATGATGGCCTTGCGATTGCTTGGGCGGTTAGCGAGTATTTGTATAATGCTGTTTGTTGCCGGACAATATTTGCCACACATTACCACGAGATTACGGAATTAACGAAAAATAACCCTGCAATGATCGCCGTAACGGCAGCAGTAAAAGAGTGGGACGGCAAGATCGTCTTTTTGCACAAAATTACCGACGGCGTGGCCAAGCGGTCTTACGGGATTCACGTCGCGCAGCTTGCTGGGTTGCCAAGGGCGGTCATCCTGCGGGCCACGGAGCTTCTTAATATTTTTGAAAAAGAAGATGGCGAGTTGCTCAGCAGCGCGAAAAAGACGAAGTGTATAGAAAAAGCGGCGGAGCAGCAAAAAAATTTGTTTTAATGTGGGGCTTCATGCACAGCAACCACTACCGACTTTAGCCAGCAGTGGTTGAGGTAGTGTACGGTAATGGCTGAGCATATCATCCGTTAGTACTGGCTTCCCTATAGCGACGCCAGAGGTACCACCCCAAAACGGCCCCAACAACAACTGCTGCAGCGCAATACACATTTCTCCTCACCGTATTACCTCTAGGTGGTGGGGCATTCTGAGGATTTCCAGCAGGCGGAGCGTCGCCGCCTAGCGCACCCAACACCGGATTAGCCGGTGGTGGGGCATTCTGAGGATTTTCAGCAGGTGGAACGTCATCACCTATTAGTCCGACATGTACATGATCTCGTACTGCTTGTGGAACAAAAATAACATGCGCATTTGGCGTAAACATTTGTGATGCAGTAAATCTGCACTCTTTTTGCCACATATGATCATTAGGATCAAGCACTATAGGAACTATGTATGGGCCATCATCAGGGAACTCTTTTGTCTCCCCTTCTGTACTTTGGTCAAATACGTAGTGGTGGTGTCCCCCGGCAGTACGTATCCTTGTCCGTGCAAAATTTTCCTGACAACCGAAGGCCTCCATAATTTGTTTACCATAATGTGCGAACAAAGGGTTGAGAAAGTCTATTGTCTGCAAACGTGTCGCATGTGACATTATGATGAGATTAACAGGATCATCTGGATTATTGGGGTCGAATGGATACTGCTCAAAAAGTTGTCTTATTGCATCACACAAAGCATTAGCGGTTTCTACTAGCATTGGGTGATCTTGCCCGTGGTCTGTGGCCCATTGTGCCCACGATTCTCTCTCTCTTGTCCCCTTGGTTTTTGGGAATAACGGTGATAACGATTCCCAAAAATCCCGCTGAAGTATCAATGGCACTATATCTGAATAGCCACCACCAGAGTATGTTCCGTTGGCACAAATATGCGGAAAATACAAAGTATTCCCTATTATGCAAAATTGTTCTAACGGACCAAGCCTTGTACACATTTCCTGCACGTCATTATTAGGGGCCGCAGCCTTACATGCTGCATCAGTTATTCCTAGATCTAACATTTCTACTGAGACAATACGGCTGTTATTTACTACATTTTCCCAGGTATCATCCTCTGTAAGGTTTTGCTTAATAAATGGGCTAAGATTTGATATAACGTGCGCACCGTCTCTTATAAGGGCTTTTGTAGAAAGGACAAAGCCAATAGGGTTCTGCAATTCATGATTCCCTGAAGAAATTACGACTTCCACGCCCTCATCTCTTAATGCTTTAATGAACAAACAAAACAGGGGCAATTGAAATAACGGATAGAGCCAAAAAGGATTATGCACTGTGTAATCCCCAGGGAATACGAACACAATTCGTCGGCCTGGATATAGCCGCCTAAGGTGGCGCACTAGCGCTAAAAGTCTCGGGAAAGCTTCCCAATTCGCGTGTATATCAGGGGCCGTCACTAGTATGTCATAGCCAGGCGGTAGTGGTGGCAATGTGTTGTCAACAATCCGTCGTACATCGGCCATTACCGGGGCTTCGTTTCTAATAAAATTCAGTATGTACGCTTTTACAGCGTCATTAGCAACTCCACCGTTTAGCCAATTAGTCACATCTGGCGGAGCATCCTTCCTAAACGCTTGTATGTGCGGCACACACTTTTTTGATCCAGAGGGACCACAATACCATCCCAGCGTAAAAGGTAGGACGCTATCTGGTGGGTCGCAAAAATCGTAGAGGTACCTATCAAAAAGGAAAGTACGCACAAGCATACTACTTTCAAACAAAAATATTTTTTCACCGCCATGCAGCCATCATTCTTAAAGACACTCAATATTGTATCACGTTATAGTACACATTACAGCAATTGTGTCTTGGGTGTCCAGGTTCATATCAAATGAGAAAAAAAGTATGGGCAAAAAGGGCTAGCTGTTCCAAAGTACTCCAGTAAAAGTTAAGTAATAAATTGAGGCTTATACATTGATTATACATTAT
>JAIRNU010000078.1 GCA_031257945.1 Holosporales bacterium | reverse complement strand
TTTCTAACTTCATTCTGGAGGCCTTTTTGCTTTTTGTGAATACTGTATTTTTTATTTCGGGCTTTTCAGGCTTTTTTCACTACATATTTTTTCTCATATGTGTTTGATCTTGGACAATATCACAACGTAGCAGTGTGTTGTCTAGTAATATCTGTCCATGTTTTTAAAAGCTAGGAGGGAGGGAGATTTCTCTCCCCCTGCGGTATAAAAGTTAAGGCATGGCGCGGGTTTCGTCGCGTGGTGAGAAAACAGGCCGCGAATTACAGATAATAGACCTGTTGCAAAAGTGAGTAATTTCGAGGAATTTTTAGGAGCCCACGAAGCGCAGAACCGCAGCGTACTTAACGTACGTGAGGATTCGAGCATCGGAGCGACGCTAAAATTACCGAAAGAACGAAGCTTTCGCAACAGGTCTATTGCTCACACATTAAGTAGACTGTAAGTTTTACCTCCTCGCAGTCTTAGTTCACGCACCCTGCCCTCACCCATTCCTTAGCTAGCCATTTGTTCTTTCGTATTGATACTCCGTTTTATGTATTCTTGAATGCACAGATTCAGTTCCTGCAATTTCCCTTCAAATGAATGGTTCGCATCATCCACAATCTGGTAATCTATGTACAATCCTCTCTGAGCACGCAACTTCGCGACCAACGCGTTAACCGATTCCAGCGGGATAGTTTTGTCACTTTGCCCATATATGATTTGACCAGGTACCGGGCAAGGCGCCAAAAAGTTGAAATCAAATATGTGTGCCTGCGGGTTAACAATAACAAAACTCTCTAGCTCCGGGCGGCGCATTAGCAGCTGCATCGCAATCCAAGCACCAAAAGAAAAACCCGCAACCCATAGTTTGTGCGCGATGTGCTGCGACGATTGTAACCAATCCAGGGCAGCCGCCGCGTCATTAAGCTCGCCTTCGCCGCCGCTGAACGTTCCCTCCGATTTTCCCACGCCTCTAAAATTAAAGCGCAATGTTCCAAAGCCTTGCTCATGGAAAGACCGGCTCATCGCCTGCACGACCTCATTGTCCATGCGCCCACCCTTAAGCGAATGCGGATGCAAAATCGCTACCACAGGTAAGCACGGAACGCGCGGAGGAAGGTACCGTGCCTCAATCCTTCCCTCTGGTCCTTTTATGAAAATATCCACCACCACCCTCATACAACATACAATAATCCTTAATTTGATTATAGCACACAAGCATAAGTATTGCTACCAAGTGCCTGTCCGCTACGGAAATAATGCCAAAGCGGTTTCTTAATTTTTGTGTCTTAGTCGATGGAAAAGCCTCCTGGCTTCGTCCGCTGCGACCTCTTCCCATACTCCGTCTCCGCCCACTATCCCAGTCAAGCGATACGTGCCTTCAGAAAGAACAACAACACTTCCTATACTGCTGTGTGCTATGAAAACGTTATTGTAGCCTCGAAAAATCCCGCTTAAGAACGCAGATACGTTGTTGCCAATATCCAGGCTACATTCGGTCAGATCTATATAGGCCTTACTTGAGAAGAAAGCTCCGGCATCGATAGTTTGGACTCCAGCAAAAATTGCACGATTCAAAATAGTATTAGCAAATGCATGAGTTTCAATGCGACAGTCCTGACCATCAATATATACTTCTTTAAGTGAGAAACAAAAGTGAAAGGCTCTTTCCGCAATTGTTTTGACCTGCCTTAATCTTATTGACGTTAAAGCTTCACACAAATAAAAAGCGCAACTACCGATCTCTTCAATACCACCTAAAGTAGTAACTCTTGTTAACGAAGAACAGCTTTCAAAACAACTCTTAGGAATTCTGATTATCCCGTCTGGAAGTGTAATACTTGTTAATGAAGAACAGCCTTCAAAACAGCCGAAAGGAATCTCTGTTACACGACTCCCTTCTTCAAATTCAACTGTTCGAACTCTGAGATCCCTTGCAAAAGAGGGAAGGATTCGTACGTTTCTGGGGATAACGACGTATTCTGTCCGTTTATTGTAGTGGTAAATCCAAGAGGCCAAAAAGCTAGCCCCCCCGAGAGTTACGGGGAACCCCCAGCCTTGGAGAATCCCTGGCACGTTCCAACAAAATCGCTTTGCTACATGTTGGCCTACCGTTGTAAGGACAAATGTGATCCCCCCACAAACCAGAGCAATTGCAGTATTTTTTACCGTAAATAAATCCGTTTCAGCTGGTCTTTCATCCAGCCGCGCATCCGCTGAAAACGCGTTACTTGCTAGTATGTTGACAAATAGTAAACTCGCCAGCACCCTTTTCATACTTCACCTCATAAAACAAACGGCTTGCTGTATAGCTACTGTAAAAAGGACCCAAAAGCAAATACATTTTGTATAAACAATAGACCGTTGCGAAAGCTTCGTTCTTTCGGTAATTTTGGCGTCGCTCCGATGCTCGAATCCTCACGTACGTTAAGTACACTGCGGTTCTGCTTCGTATGCTCCTAAAAATTCCTCACTTTTGCAACAGGTCTAGTCTCCTCATATGCGCCTCGGAGCAAAAAGCCCACTCTCTTTACCCTTTTTTCCATTTGATATGAGCCCGCACAAAAATATTAATCACTATTTTCAGAGAAATTGTGCTACATTAAATGAGAGGTGTCTAGCGTGCTTATTGCGGCGCGGCGGGCGCTGGGTATGATTTTTTTATTTTGTGGTTGTTATGAAAGTAGTGAATTCTTTAAAAACGATTAGGAGTCGCCATAAAGCGTCCAGAATCGTACGGCGGAAGGGCCGGTTGTATGTTATTAATAAGCAGTGCCCAAAATTTAAGGCACGTCAGGGGTAAGGAGGGCTTATGAGTGAGGTGAGTATTTTGGTCGCGGAACGTAAAATGGCGACAGGAACTGGGGAGGCCCGGCGGTTGCGCTGTAATGGCCTAGTCCCGTGCATTATTTATGGCGACAATAAGGAGCCGCGGATGATGGCAATAAAAAAGAAAGAGGCGTCTTTGCTTTGCCATAGAGGGGATTTTTACAGTAAAGTCGTGAAAATATCCGTAGAAAACGAGGAGCCTGTGATCGTCTTGCCAAAAGATGTTCAGCTTCATCCGGTAACTGGGGACCCGCTGCACTTGGATTTCCAGCGTGTAAATCGCAGTTCTCAAATTAAATTGCGTGTCCCGGTTGAGTTTATTAATGCAGATAAATCTCCTGCGCTTAAATTGGGCGGGATTTTGAACGTAGTGATGCCTTATGTGGAGTTGTTTTGTTCTCCTATTTCTATCCCTGAAAAATTCGAGATAGACCTGAGCGGGGCCACGTTTGGCAAGTCCTTTGTGGTAAGCGATATAAGCATCCCAGACGGCAGCCATTTAGCGCATAACGTACACAGTGATACTGTTTTAGCGAATGTTGTGCAACCGCAACGGGGAGGGCTTGAGGAGCAGGCCGCGGCGGAGCAAGCGTAAGAGCGGCAGTTGTGCGTCAAGTCTCCTGCTGCCGATTTTTTGGGACGGGGTTTTGATGTGGTATAGCTGTGGCGCGTAGGGTTGTGTCCAAGAAATCCGCACAAAAGCGGGGCCTAACGGCAGAGGCGTATTTGCTTTTGCTGCATGCTGTGCTGTGGTTTTTTTCGTCAAAAGCAGGGCGACGCTGCTTTTTGATGTCGTTTTGCCTGGCGGGATTGGTTTTCTTCAGTTACGACGATAATTTGCAAAAATTGTTTGGTTGCTGCGAGACGGCCATATATTCCGCGACACAGCGGCTAGGATTCACTTTGAAGGATGTAACGGTCCTAGGGCGATACCGCTTGCAACAGAGTGATATCCTTGATGCTATAAATGTTCGCGCCGGGAGTCCAATTTTCGAGTGCGATGTACGCACTATGAAGACCAAACTAGAGCGGCTTGCGTGGGTCAAACAAGCCAGCGTATGCAGGAATCTTTGCGGTCGGCTGCATATTTACATAACGGAAAGACAGCCGATTGCCGTGTACCACGACAAAAATCAATTTGTTTTAGTTGATCAAGATGGGGAGCAAATCCAGGCCCCTATTGATGCATGCTTTCGTGGGCTGCCAGTACTGTCTGGGCGCAATGCTTGCACGAACGCTCCGGCAATATTGAAAAGCATTAACCGGTTCAAGAATATAAGAGGCCGGCTTGCGGCTATGGCATTTATTCAGGGCCGGCGGTGGGACTTAAAACTCAGCAATTCCGTGGAAGTCAAGCTGCCCGATCATGGTATTGAGAAAGCGCTGTATGTACTGTCCGTATTGATTGATGCAGGGAAAGTATCGTCTGGTGATATCATGAAGGTCGACCTTCGCATTGATGGGAAAGTTATCTTTGTCTTGTCGAAATCCGGGCAAGAGTATTTTTCGCGTATTGTATGTGCTCGAAAAATATGATCCGCCCTGCCCTACCCCGTTGCGCTACCGGATCATATCAAATAAGAAAAAAGGATGGCAAAACTACCCAGCTGACGTCGTATCAGTCGTCAAATCGATAAGGCACATAGACTGCCCCGCTTTTACGCCGGCCTGAGAAAATGGAATAAAAGTATGGTTCTTCTTTACAACCCTAAAGCGAACAAATGCGCGGTCTAGGTCAGGAATAATTGAAACCAGAAAAGAATTAGTAAACGTTATACGATGGTACACTTGCAACGTCCCCTTAATCCACCCAAGGCACACAATCGTAATCATGCCAAACAATACCCCAGAGTGCATTTTTTGCTCCAGGTCCGCCACATAACCGGCATTTGGAATAACGATAATACAATCTTCATGTATTATCGACGATACAAACAGTTTGTTAGCAATTGTTGATGAAAAAACGACGTACGATTCTATGTAAAACCCAAATAATTCCGTGTAATCTTTATACGGCGCGGCAGTAACAGTAGACGATAGCACCTCTTTGTTATCTGCTTTCATGCTAACCATCCACCAGGGCGATTTCGACCCGTTTGGATTGTTGAAGAATTGGCTTGTTGATTCGCTTACAACTATTACCTTCAAATCCCCCATTCCTGGGACATTAGCGATTTCGTACGGGCCGTTCCCCTGGGCTTGTGATTTGTTATCACTAAGTATCATTGACTCTCGAACTCAAGTTTATTTTCCGAATAATTTACTGTACTTATCTTGTGACCCGCACAAGCACCATCAGCCTGGTTAAAATCTGAAATATCGTTAGTCCGGGCACCAGCCTGTACAACAATCACAATATATTGGATGTTCTGCATGAAACGAGTAATACGCACTACCGTAAGTGTAATTGTCTGCAGAACAGATAAAGCGCCTTCTGACCATCCTAACCGTATAAGTCTGACGCACGGGACGTTTTTGCCGCTATACATTTGTTGTTCAAGCTTTGGACCGTGCTCTCCGTTTTGTAGAATGAATATGTATTCTCCGCCTTGAACACTTCCAGAAGTGAATATGGAGCCGTTAACATTGCCCGACACATACCGGCTTTGTTCTGAAAAAAAGCCAAGTAATACCACGAAATCTGGGTATTCTTCTAACGTGCTGGCGGTTAACCCACCATCGAACATAATCACCCACTCTGGGGTTCTCGATACTGTTGCCGATAGGAGGCCATTTCCGCTGCGCGAAATCGGGACTTTGAATGAAATTCCCCCTATCCGCAAATTAATAGGATTGTCCATACCAGGCCTACTGTATCGGTAGCGCGATCACTCCCCCCTTCCCTACTAATAATGTCATAAAAAACTGGCAGTGCTCTAGAGGAAAAACAAAAAAGTTAGATAAATTGGCGGAATATGGCAAAACTTTACTATTTTTAAATATAATACTTATACATTTTTATATGTACTGATGTTTTAGTTAATAGTAAAAGTGCTTTTAACAATAAAATTGTTTTTTAAGCAATGTTTTTTTGCTGCGCTGCGTCCATTCGTTTTCCTTTTGTGGATAATGATAGGGTGCTGGAGCACCGATTTATCAACCTTTATGGAGCGAATACAAAGTGGTAGTAATCCAGCAATTGGTACTTGTGCCACATATTTAGGAAGCTCTACCGCTTTAGGTTCGCGCTCGCTTCAAACTGATATTGCAGGTTTATGGAGTAAATCTCCGAGCACGACAACACTCGTGAGAGTAGGGGTATCAAACGGCAACATAACTGATATTAAAGATGACGAGGGAACATTTTCTGCATTTGGTAAAAGCAAAAAGATATATAATCTGTTGTCAAATATCAATGGATCAAGCAACTTTGATTTAACAGGATGGAGTAATGGAGCCGCCCCATCTTTGGAAACCATCCTCTCTGCCGGAGTAAGCTTAGCATACGCTGCTACTTTTGGGATCACGCAGGGAGTAAATACATCAATTTTACTTAATCATGCAGTACTTAATAACAAAATGTTTCCAAATACCACTGCGGGGTACCTTGGAGCACTCAACAACGTGAATGAGATGTACAGTGACGTTTACACCTACCACAGTCTCATTAACAAAGTGCTGGCGACTATTAGGGCAACGCCAATTAAAATTACTGACTCAGTTGTTCTTGGTACGCCAGGTGACACGGCAAGCACAACAGGCTCTATCTGCGCACGATTAAAGGCGGCGGGAAGTCCGGAATTAGGGTCCCTTTTGTATGCAATCACGCAGGTTGGCTCTAGGGGGTTCAGCCCGGTGCTTATTAACAAGATAGTAAATGAATATAAGGACGGGACTGGGATAACTGCTGATATAGTGGCAGCGACAAAGAATATTTTGGCAAGCGATGAGTGCTGGAAAACTATTTTCGGGAGTAGTACCACTTCTGCTAGCGCTAGTGGTTCTTTGTGGGACCAATTGGTTTTTTTAGCGTCCAGTAGTGCTATTATAAGGATCTCTACAACTAATTACAATAATATTAAAGACGAATTTGACGCGATAAATACCCTAATGGCCACATACAAAACCAAAGCCGGGACGAAAGACGCTGCGGACTTTTATACATCAATATACGGCCTGCTTATCCCCACCACGCCGCCGTCTGACGCAATGGCAGCACTATCATCGCCTGCAGATACAGATAGCATACAGGAGTATTTCAACCAATTTTTGTCTGGCCTTGCGATCTCAGAAACAGACGTCGTCAATGCTATTTTGGAAAAATTAGGCATCATTGAAGGTCTTATAGCAGCAGAGATAGCAAAGGTTGGGGGGACAGAAGAGGAGCCCACCGAACAATTTTTAAATATGTATAAGTATTTGTATTTATTATCAAATGAAATACACGCCTTGTGTTCGGCGCCATTATATAATTCGCAGAACGAGTATAACCAATTATTACTTGTAATAAGAGAATTAAATACGCACGTAGATTTGGCCAGTGATTTTTTCGCAGGATTTACGGTACTTGTTAAAAATTTATGGGATATTTTGGAAAATGGTATAGATACTTTCGCAGATATTTCCGTGGAAGGGCTTACATTAGAAAATATATTCCCGCAAATTATTATGTTAATAAACGGGATTTTAAATGATGTCAAAATACTAGAGGGGAATATTGGTTTTTTTAACAGTATTGCCAAAGACGATCTGCCCGCCCTCTCTTCGTTTTTCAAAACGTTTTGTTCTGGAATGCAAAATGTAATTGATGCGGCGGAACAGTATGTGGATTTGCTACAAAGCCCAATAAAAAATATTGAAATTAAGAAAGACTTTTTGGCGAAAAAGATATACCTTTTGCGAGAAATACAAACAGCAATACTTACGGTAGATAAAAATATTAATGCTTACAAGGATTGCGAGGCAGCCGCGGCTTTGGCTTTGCCGTTTTTGGATATTGTTGCCAATATCGAAGCCATTACGAAGCGGGTTGTGCACGAGTTACCCGATATACATGACAAAATATTTACTTCCTATAACAGCGTTGTCCAAGGAATAACACAAAAAATAAAAGTGGATGATAATTATAGTGATATATTTTCTACTGTAAACGAAGTATTGGGGGCCGTTTGGGGGGACTACAGGCGCAGCAAAAAAGTTACAGATATTTTGCGATATAGTGAAATAAATGCGCACGAACTAGTAGAAGTTATCCGTCATAAAGTTATGCAGTATATTCAGAAAATATCCGCTAATATTAATACTTTTGCGTATAATGCAACGGCCCCGCCGTCGGACCTTTGGAAGCCAATAGACTTTAAGGCGCAAGTAATATGCGATTTCGCGGAAGGCGTAATGGATGTCTTGCGCAATGCAGCGGCGTCTTGCGAAAATAACAGTGGAAGCGATATTTTGTCCGTCACACTGCAAACCGCTTATAGCGGCTTACGGGATGCTTTCGATTTTTTGCAGGCGACTTGGGATTCTTTCGAAAATTATTATCAGGTAGAGGCGTGCATAAGGCTTCCGCAAATTTTGCTTTGCACAACGCAGGCTGTCGGGGATTTAATTTACAATAATCCAGATAAGGCTGGGGCCCTGGATATTTTTGACCGGTGGCACGGGGTTCTCTCAAATTTTTTGCAAAAGCCGGAGGCATGGCTGAGCAATGCGAGAATCGCACAACTTTGGATGGATTTACGCGAAATTATTGGAGAGGGTGGCGCGTTCGTCCCAATTCCCCCAAGTATTGAAAATCTACAAACTATTGCGCCAAATTTAATACAAGCCGCATCTTTGTATAATTCGATTGTACAGTATATTGTGACTTCATTTTCGGAGGGGCTCGAACTGCTTGATTGTCAGGGGATCGCAGGTCTGGCCGAAAAGGCCAATATTTACAAAATTTTTTGGAAAGAGTACGCCGATTACTTTACGAATTTTAAATATATGCTAAATTACCACAGCGGCATACAATTAGAAATAAGAAATCCGGAGCAGTTTCGTAGCGATATAATTGATACTTCAACATATTGGGAGACTTTGTTGAAAGTACTGGCAGAGCAGTCGCAAACCCCACCATTCATAAGGCAAAGACTATATGATATAACGGCGGTATTGTACAAAATAGAGAATATAGTTGATCGGTTAATACAATCGGAGCAAAGCATTAATATTTCTTATATTTTATCTGGTATTGAAAATATAAAAAGAGCTCTTGAGGCAGGGGTAAGTAGCGAAACGGGGATAAACTTGGATGATATTTTTAAAGAACTTAATTATTGGAAGGATTGCTACGATGTTGATCCTGTCCCTCATGCTCCGCCGTCAATACCACAAAACGAGAATACAGATAATGTATATTTGAGAAGGATACTACAACAAATAACAAATATCGGGGATAAAATTGTACATATTTGCAATAATACTATTATAAATAATTACAATTTTTCGATGGAGGAGCGGGAGGCGATCCAACGCATAAGTGCGGAACTTTACGGAATAGCTAATATAGAAATTGGTATAGAGGGCCCGGTGAATAGCTATTCGCAAGAACAAATACTTATAATAAGGGAAATTCAGGAAAAGATTAAGGGAATGGCCGCGCAAGCCCTCTACCTGTATGACGCTTTGTATCCTCGAGAGGAGCGCCATTGCACAACGGCAAAGAAGAATATCTTCCGGCGGTGCGCTAACATAGCTAAAGCAATTGCCCAGCAAATCCAAGAGGCAAATTTGTTGGATGCTGGGGCGACCGTGGAAAGGTGTATTGTACAAACGGCAAGAATACTCCTTCACAATGCGCGTTTATTTGAGGCGTTTAGTACAGATGTAGAAAACGCAAGTCTTCAGCAAGAAATGGGGGACGTGCTGGCGTGGATAGAGGATATATGGGCTTGGGCGATTGCGCTTGCTCCCCCTGACGTGTTTGAAAGTATAGAGGAGAGTTGCAACGAATGCCTGAACTTGTACCATTGTTTAAGTACATTAAGCGGTGCGTTAAAACAATCGTACTATACAGCATTTATTAGCGGACAGAATCATAAGAACGCCGGCATTCGCGGAGCCCTTTCTGAGGCATCGTCCGTATTGCATTCATTGGCGGGGACGATATATGATCACGAAATACTATGTGCGGAAAGTAATATTAACTCCCCACAATTAATCGCAATTTTAAACGAAATATCGGATGATACGGATAAAAACGCTCGACTTCCGGATACTTGCGAAAATCAACAAAAAATGTCTTTCGCGCGGGCGCTTCAAGTCACAAATACAATATCGTATGCCTTAAGTTTAATAAAATCGAACTTAGGTACAAAGTCCGCAAAAGAAGTGTTGGCGAAGTCTTTTGGCTGTCTTAATACTTTGCTCGACACACTGCGCACCCGACCAACGGAAGAGAAAATTGCCGCCGTTGGTGCTGCGATCTACGCTATCGCCCAAAAATACGACGATATAGACTTCGCGGCACCATATTTCGATTTCGATTATTTCAGTGTGCCGCTTGAGGATTACAAAGACGTATACTTGCGAAAGTATACCGTATTATTAAAGGGGATAACGGCACAACTGTACGATATTGCAGATATTCTAGAAAAAGATTTCGACGCCGCGGTAAACACGGAATACAAAAACTTAATTGTAAATATCGCGAATAGTTTCTTAGGCGCGGATAATAGCCTGCCCTTTTTAGAGGACATTACATCCAAGTACTCATGCCAGAAATGTACAAACCAAAGCATTTCGATACAAGAAACACTTGCTTTGCAGGAGTTGCACGATATTACCAAAGAACTTTCCTTTGCCATAAAGCAAATCGCCGAAAGTATTAGCGATAAATGCTGCGCGAATACTGCGCTATATACACACAATATATTGGAAAAATTATTGCGCTTTGAAGATATACTGCGGGCCGCGGCGGATGAAACGGTAATGGCGCTGTTAGAGAACCAGCTATTACTACAACCCCAAGGCCACGCCCCGTTAGATCTTCCTGGAATAAGCGAATTTTTGGACCGTTTAATTAGAACAGCTGAGGTTGCTGAGACGGCTGAAGCGGCTAATACTATCCCTCCATTCAAATTTTCCTGTACTCAACGAATGGGGGATTTATATTTAATTAAAGAAATTCTTGAAAGTATTTGTGTTTTACTTGAACAGCATATCGCCACAATTTTCGCTAATATAAATACAAATCTTTACAGTATAAATGCAGTAGACTCTCTACAGCACATTTCCTCTTTCATTAATGATATAATGAAAGACTCAACTATACTTTATGCGAAGTGCCCTGAGTGCAACGCATTCCGCAAAGCTGAAGAAGCTGCCATTCTGGGGGGAATTCGCGAAATTTGCGGGCAAATACGGCAGAACATCGGCCTTTTTGTGCAAAAGCTTTTGGATAATGAGGCGTGCCGTATATATACTGCAAAAATAATTAATATAGAGGAAAATATTACTAATTTAGCAATATATTTTAAGCAAATAGTAAATCTACAAAAGAACGGAGCTATTCCAGCGCTACCTATTAACGAGTATATATCTAGTATAAACAGTATTTTAAAAACCATACCAGATGCACTGTCCCTGCCTACTGTTGAACAAAGTATTGACCAAATAGAAAGTGAAACAGAGGACCTTTGCAATGCGAT
The DNA here is from genome assembly GCA_031257945.1 of Holosporales bacterium. Lineage (GTDB taxonomy): Bacteria > Pseudomonadota > Alphaproteobacteria > BNTO01 > BNTO01 > JAIRNU01. The sequence continues at coordinate 19,236 of JAIRNU010000078.1, read as the reverse complement.
CAGAACTATATTGCTGTGTTACAACATTGATATAGAGCCGTTCAAAAAGGACTACGATAAAATCCCCGCTAGCGAAAGAGTAACATTTGCATTAACAAGTATAACTGCAAAACTCAATGCAATTTTTGAATCGATTAATGACCTTGCGATTTATTGGAAAGGCGAATACCTAATTTATTCGGAAGAAATACATCAGCAGTTAAGCGAGGCCCACACACGCATACATATAATGAAAACAAAGTTGCAAGATTTTTTGCAAAACAGCGACGGTTTGGAGCACCTTTCCCAGTGCGTTTTTTGCGAGAAACCATTGCACGCACACCAACAGGATTTATTACAAGCGATAAAGCCTGATGCACTGGGTTTGTTAGCTGAAACTTATGTAGAATTTAAAATTAAAAAGAAAGTAGAGGCACAGTATAAATTACTTGGACCATTAGAAGAACTCGCCCAAGTACTGCAATTTTTATTAGACAACGATATTATTGACCCAACGAATACTCCACAAATTGATAAATTTGTTTATAGCCTCGCTGACAGCATCAAAAAAATCGTTGCGCAAAAAGTTAACGGCAATGTTATTTCCTCTATACAAAAAATTACGACGTTAATAAAAGCCGCAATTTGGACGAAAGAACCCCTTTTTGACGTAGAAAAAGTAACAAACAGAAGCTTTTTAGCGCAAATTACGCAAGAGCAATACGAAATCAATTTGGCCAAAATTATAGAGGTGAGCGAGGACATACTTTCAAATTTTTCTAAACTGTGCCATTGGTTTGCGCAAACAGAATTAGCGCCACATCCTATAGTTTCTGATTTAATAATTACTAGTGGGATATTTGTACAATATATTATTAATGCCATACAAGAGACTGATATATTCAACGGTGTATATATAAATATTGAGAAAATATTAAAAGATATTGTTTCTTTGGCAGGGCAAGTTATTGCAAACAACAACAACCCGCCATGCGGAGAAACCGTTGCCACCGCTGTACGAAATATTTTATTAAAAATTAACGTGTGCGTGGCATCGTTACCAGAAACCGATGATGATATTGGTGCGACGCCATCGCCACAAAAGCAATTAATCGCCGAGCAAATAACCAAAATTTCGGAGGAAATAACTAATATCGGTAGCTATATCTCATCTATAGATTCCGCTTTTCAGCATGCTCCCGCCGGCCTTTTCCGGGATAGAGCGGAAAGCATTGCCCCAATGCTTTCGGATATAAACGACAGTCTCCCTGATTGTTATAATGCCATCGCATCTTGCAGCGATATTATCGAGGCAACGGCTTGGTCTTTGCCGTCAGATTATAGTAGCTATGCCCTGCACGCGGTCCAGCATGAAAAAATTGCGGTTTATCTTACGAAAATTTTACAAAATATGCGGGAATTAAGTAATCCTTCGGATGGTTACTTTGCGATACTCGAACAACACATTCGACAAAACATGGATATTGACCAAACATACTCTAAAGAAGTATTAGATTCGTTCGCGTCATTAAGGGATGCATTGTTAGCGGTGAAAGCTGCGCTACACGACCTTTCTAATAGTCAAATACAATTCTGCGCAAGAACTGATTCTCTTGATAAATATATCCTGCGAGATATTGGCAACGAAATGGACAATATCGTTGAAGTAATCGAGCCAATAATGGCTGATCTTGAAGTACGCTACTGGCAGGGAATATCTTTTTCTTTTAGGACGTTCCTGAATACACTAAAAAAGCAAATATCATCATGCGATCAAATAACAACAGCAATACAAAATTCTTCAGCAAATATCGATGATTTCAACAACAAGAAAGTAAATAACGCCGTAAAGTATATATCAGATAAAATTGCAACATTTATTGCCGATTTTAAAAGTATAGAAATAGGAGACGATTCCGAGGATTACCACGCCGCACTTTTAGCATATGCGCAAATCTTCGACGCCGCAGTTACGTTCGAACCAGAACTAAAAGATGTCGTAACGGATTCGTTTTATGGGGAATGGGAGGAAGATAACACGGCATTGATTGCTGATCCACCGCTTTTTAGTGAGGCCGTACTTTGCCAGGATATCGCGCTGCTTCCCCTTATTTTTGAGGAATATGCCAGCGCCCTGAGCTCTGTTGTGACGGAATTAAAAAATAATGCAGCAAAAGTTGTTAGAAATGGGGAAATCACGTCTAGCCTCAAAGCTATCGCCGAGCAAATCGAAAACATCGAATCACAGGCACTTACCCCATTTTTAGAAAATATATACACAATAATCGATGCACACAATAATGGTATCGTTACTTACGAGGATTGGATTGAAAACTACACATCCCTTCATCAAGCGTTATTTTTACTTTATCAGCAAGTAATGGAAATACACGATTGTTATGATGCATCACTTTGTTGTGCCTCCTTAGTACTAACTCTTCAGGACATTGCAATTGCGCTCACAAATACTGCTAATAATATAAATTATATTATCACAAATCCCCTACACAATACGCTAGATGTTAATACTATATTAAACAATATTGCTGCTGCTTTTGATAAAGAATCTTTAGAACAATACTTCGATTATATTCAAACAATTTACGATGAACCGATTAGTCCAACGGGCAAATGCAAATCCGATTATATTAACACTGCATTGCGCAGCATTGTCGCCGTACTTAACGGAACCAATGCGACTATATCTGATGAAGAAGTTCCACAGGTACATCAAGTAGAAGAACTTACCCAAGCTGATGTATTTTGCCTTTTAGTTAAAGAGGTGAACAATAATATAGTAAATGCCATTAATGCAATTTATTTAGAAATAAAGAACACAGTGCATTTTGTGCAAAGTTACGGCTTAACAACGCCATTTAATTCTTCAAGTTTTAGCGCTATCGATAACATTATAAGTACTTTGGATTCTGTAGTTGCATTTTTAGACAATCTTATTGATAAAGCATCACCTTTTGGAACATTTTGCCAACAATGTATTGATCGGGCAGACGCTAACGCCGACGACTTTAATGACTTTTTCGAAAAAGCTATTGACGCTGTTAGCAATGTCAAAGTCACGTTTATTTTCCTGAAGGACTCTCTAGCAATATTTTGCTGCGATAAAAAGGATGGCGCGGCGTTAGGCCGAATTTGCAGCGGCGTGTTGTCTTGCTCGGAATTTATTTCGCAGCTGACGGCCTTGGCTTTTCAATCGGATACGGACATGAATGACGCCTTATTGGAGTTTGCGGCTTTTTTGGACACAATGAGCGCCCCGTTATTTTCTGCGCTAAATCACCCAGCTCATAGCGCCCAAAAGAGCATTAATTTGCAAAAAGTAGCAGAAATCTTCGAAATGTTTAACTTCGTATCCGGTAGCTTTGTCGAAATTCTCCCGTATACGCCTAGTATTGCCGCGCATTACTGGGACCGCATAATCGAAGCCCTAGCCGCACACCACGTTGATGCTGCCATAATAAACGAGGCTATTATAAGCCATAAGCACGTTATAACGCCTGAAAATCTAAGCCAAATTCAAGCTATTGCTTTGAGGCTGAAGGGCCTGGCCGCGCTCTTTGCCACAGCAACAGCACCGCAATCTTTGCTGCATAATCAAGCGGCCTTTGAGGAGAAATCCGCAAAAATAAAAGACGAAATTAATAAAATTTCCGACGATTTCGAGGATATCTTTATCGCGCTATCACAGGTAAACGACATAAGCATTATCTTAGATAGCGTAACTTTGTTGGAAGAGGCCGCGAAAAAAGTCGAAACCGCCGCAAAAACGCTGAGCCCGTTTTTCGTGGAGGATCTGGATTTTGGCGAGCCAGCTGATACCGTGAGAAACGAACTCGCAGATTTGGTTGGTAGCGGCCCAGACCTGGAAACCACGCAGCAAGAGCTGCACACTATGTCAGAATACAAGAATAACCCGCCGCTTACGGGCCTATCAAATGCACTTCAGGGAATAGTGACCGCAATGTCTCTGTGCGCCGACCACGTCCTCGCAATAACAAAAAGCGATCCGCCTCCTGTATATCCGCTCGCGAGAGCGCCTGAGGTTGCCGTCTCACTAACGCGTATATATAAGTATACTCTTTACATCGCAGATGCAATAAATGAGCTCGCGAACACTTTGGCCGGACATGATATACTTCGCTTCCACGAAGAAATAGTGGATTTATTATCGACATTAATTGGGACGCTCGATTTTTTGCAAAATCAAATTTGCGATGTGGCTTTGGCCACCAGCCTTGTCAAAATACCAAATGTTCATGAATGTTCGCTTATACTTTATTCTTTGGCGAGAGGTATTAATGACATAAAATTAAATATTAGCCGCGTGTTCAACATTATAAAACATAAAGAGCCCTCTTACGAAGGGCATTTCCACAACGAAATTGCAGCAATAATAGAACAACTATCAATTTATACTGAGTTAATACAACACAGCACTCTTTCACAAGCTAAAACTTTCTTCACAAACTTTGCGAAAACTTCATTAAAACTTAAAACCAATACGGATATATTGCACGAAAGTATCGCCATTGAAAAGCATGGAAAGGCAACGGAGGCCCTTCGCAAACAACACATAAAAATTTTAGAGGAGATTACCGATTGGGCTCAGAATGCCTTCGGCGAACACGCTATTGCAAATACTACAGTCCCGATATTTGAGGACATTCACACTGAATCTACAGACATTAGAATACGCAATGCTTTGATGGAAATAGCGAAGAGATTTACTATGCTGTCCGACGAATGGCTATTGGCTCCATACAAAATCGACTACGATTTTATAAATATAAATCAAATAATATCAGAAAATATAAGTAATTTACTATATAATACGGCAAACATACAAGAAGCAATACATAACTTTTCTACACAATTAAAGCATCCGACTTGCTGTACGGAGACCGCCACGATTATTGATCAAATCCGTACTCAACTCTACTTTTGTGCGCACTCTTTTGCCAAAATTATTCCAAAGGCGCAGCAAACACTTGCTGCGCAGCAAGACGCCGACATCCTGTTTGCCTTGGATTGTATAACGGCAGAGCTGCTTAACATAAGCACTGCGCTATCTGGCAAAGTAGATGATTTCGATTGCTTAGACGCGGCGTATTCGGCATTGCTTAGTAGTGTGAAAAACAGCACCACAGTTATAAATGAAAACCTATTATGTATAGAGGGTGTGTACGGGATCCCCGCAACGCAATCGCTAAACCTAAAAGCGGTAGAAAATATCGATAATTGCGCCAAAAAAGAAGTTTTTTTGTACAAAATCGAACAAACTCTGCACAAAATACGCGACATTTGCGAAACGTTAGCCTACTACGTATCGCCGCCAATCGGTGTTCCCATTCCATATAAGAAAGCATTCGAAGATCGAGTACATAATTTGCAAACTGCGGTTAACACTGTGGCCACGGCATTTGCTTTGTTGAAGAGCAAGCACATTACTTGCGAAAGTTGCAACCCGGTGCAAATATTCGCGTCTGTAAATGATATGCTGCAATGGACTAATTCATTAGAAGCAAGTTTTTGCACGATAAAAGACACGATAAAGGCGTTGGAATATTCGATGTTGTCTGAGGCGGTGCATAATATTTTGCAAAACAACCTAAATATCCAAAAATTAATTGGACTTTTCAAAATTACGGAAATACTTCACGCGCCAGAATTAATGCCAGTAATAACTTCTCTGTTTGACACTTGGAACAATTTTTTTGAACAAATCGGTGAGGGACCGCAGGAGTGTGGCTTCCCCGCACTTGTACAATTTTTGCGACAAATAGACGAAAGCCAAAAAGCTTTCCTGCACTATATGAACCTTGAAAAACAGGTTGAGTTTGAGCAATTACCTCAAGTCGTCTTCTCAGAACAGCAAATAAAAGAAGATGTAGAAGCGCTGCAACACAATAAAACAAAAGATGACGCTTTGTTTAATACTATTTTGCAAGATGCCATTGAAACAGGTGTATCCAGTGATATCGTTTCAAAGATATTTTATAAGGCGTTTCATCTGTCCCGCTGGGCCAAGATACGCTTCACATACAACGTAACGCCATTAGAAAAAGAAATTGCTGAAACGTTATTCCCGTCTGAGGCCATTATTGATTCCTGGCAAAAAATAGGGCTAGCGTACGGGCATAACGACGCCTGCCAAAAGTACCTTGATCAAATAACCGCTATCTCCAGCAACTACGAGGGAATTAATAGTGTTATGGAAGAAATAATATTGGCGGCTCAACAATATTCTTTGGATACAGAATGTTCAGAAAATATTTCGGGATATATCGATAATATAAAGGAAATCTTTCAACAAATATGTGAAAATTCCAACAAAATAATTCCAAGAATGGAATCTGGGAATTACCAAATTTGTTTTACCGAAATAGACAAAGATAATTATATTTTAGATATACTACAGGCAATTGTTTCCGATTCACTTCGTATTATGGATGAAATGAACGACATAAAGAATACTTTTACAATAAATAAAGACCCGCCAAACGAGTACCAAGTGCAACCCGGTGCCCTCGCAAAAAACCTTGCCAACTTAGACGTCGATTTTTATGAAAACATACAGTCCTCGTGGCAAGGGGTTAATACTGTTTTGGCTGAACAAATAGACGCCATGGAGTACATAAAATTCCTCCTGATAAATGGGGAAGTTTGTGCGATTCGTGGAAGACCGACGGAGACCTTTAAAGCAGATACTCTGGATTTGCTGGCAAATGTTGCGGACGGGGTACAAAGTTCCAACTCAGCAATTATTGAATATGAAAATACGATTTACTCGAACCTTACATATGCTGTCAAAAAAATTATCAGTTTGTTCCCAATTTTTTCGGATATTAAATTACTTTTGTTTAGAAATAATAATATTAATAATACAAAAGCTTGTCTTAGTTTAATCGAAAGCGAGTTAAGTACATTATTAACACATATAGAAAGTATAAAAAATATTCAGTATGACCGCCGCAATCTTTTTCTTGAACTTCTGAAAGTAGGACTTGTTGTACAAAATATAACCGACTTAGTACAACAATACACACAAGATAACGACAAAGAACCGATTATTATCGAGCCAGTAGAAAAACACCGCGGCGATGTACAATTCTTTGAAAACAGCCTTTTCGCCTTGCAAAATGCGTTATGCAGTGTGGACGGTGCTATCACCGTGTGGAAAGGCGTTATTCAATCTGAGAATGGAACCAAAAGAAATGAGCGGTGCTTTGATCAGGAAATACTTGACGTATTATCCGCCATAATTGCAACATTTTCAGGAATGCAGAGTACGTACGCTCAGGGAGACTGGAATTGGTTTTGCTCGGCAGAGCATTTCGTCGCTCTTGACCAAGTGTTCCAAAGCATGGTCACAGGTATCAGCGCCATTTGTGACCTTTTGCGACATCCAACGTGTTGTGTAGCGCGCAATGAGTACCTGTACTCCATCCTCTCCTTATTGGAGCAATTTGGGTTTGGGTTCGATGGCGCTATCCCGTATTTAAATATAGATCAACATATATTTGAAGAAGGAGAAATTGATGAGGCGATTAATTATATAAATAAAGCCGTATGTAGTTTAAATATTGCCTCCCATAAGTTGGGCAAAATTCAATTACAAGAAGATGCACACTGCAATGCGCCGGCCATCGCCCCGCACATGAAAAAAACATGCAGATTTTTATACCGTGCGACGCAGGCCTTATGTAACGCCTTATTATTGATCGGGGAAAAGCAGCCCGGAACTGCGCATATCGTTTCTGAAGAGCTCTTTTGCCAAAAGGTATCTGCAATCTTAGATTTAATTGATGCCAAAGCTGCCGATATTGTTGGTAAGCTGAATGCTTTTACGCAATACGCCGAAGCGTCAAACATCTACGAAAGCCAGCAAAATTTGCAAAACAGCCTGGTAACGTTGCTTTACGGAGTGGAAGAATTTCAGAATACAGTCGCGCGCTTTTGTTCTGTTTTTGCCAATAAAGTGTGCCAAAATTGCAATTCTAATACATATTATTACGACGAGATTATTTCGTCTTTAAGTAAAACTCAAGAAGAATTATTTAAAATTATTCAACAAATGGAGGATAGGCTTTACAAAAAATACGCTAAAGAGTTTCACGAGTTTGTAGCATTAGTTGAAACGCTCGCGCAACAGATGGATTTGTTTTTAAGAATAGACGCAAGTGACGCAAGAAAAACAACAGTGCAATTGTTCGCGAATTTTATCGATAATGTAATACTTATGTATAAGCAAATCCTCCGCGATGTTCCCGCAGAGCCGGCGGCCTCACTTCCAGAAAAAACACAAATTATTGCTTCTGTTAATAAAATCTTAAGTAATAGCGTGGAACAATTGACGGATAAACTTATGGCATTAGGGGTATATTTGCCGCCAAAAGCTGGCTATCCTGCACAAACATACAATGGCCAGCTAATTGAAAGAGATTATGCCTCGCTAATCGAAATAATAAAATCACTCAATAATTCTTTTTACATCGCCCAAACTACAGATTTATTTAACCATACAGTTGTTCACTATAAATGGGAAGAAGCGGCGCAACTATTCCGCGAGATACTCAATAATATCCGCGAAAACGATATGGTCCCTGATCCAATACCGCTTAAAGATGCCATGGAGGGCCTCCTGAACTCGCACACGGAATTTATAGATGTTTTGCAAAAAACCGCAGCCGTCCCGCATAAAGTCGATAAGTTATTTGATATTGATAACAGCATAAGGGCAATCAATAAAACCATTGCATTTACTAAAAACCAATTCGTCAAAAATTTGGAAGAAGAGGAACATTCGACGTTTATAAATACTATGCGAGAAATAACTAGTATTTTGGAAACAAATTTTCCTCAATCTATCACAAAATTAAGCAATATAAATTCTTTAAATGAAGAATATGTGTGCCCGCACCGCGTAATAAATTTCGCTGAATACATCGGATTGACTGATATCGACGATAATCTGCACAATATTTATTTAAAAACAAACGCGGCGCTGAGGGCTTTTGCCCAAGATCTTCCAACATATTTACCGGATGATTTCGCCGGCCCCACCACCACAGTTACAAATGAAGTATTAATCAGCAGGATTAATGCGGATTTGCACACACTAGCAGATTTAATACAAGAAAGCGTTAATATTTCAGATAATTACGTAGTCAAAGACTTTCACCCGGAATCCGCGGAGTACTTCGGAACATTAGCTGCGCTTTTTACTGACCTATTAAATTCCCTGCAGGCTAATTACAGCCCTACAGAGTGCATGCGCGAAAATAAAAATAGCATTGAGTTCCTTTTAGCTGATGCCTTTACGGCTATCACACGCATCCCAGATTTATTTATCCAAGAAAGTACTATATTAAAAAAGACATGCTGCTCTACATTTGTATACACGCTTTTCACATTATTGGACTCGGCAAGTATTTTGACCGAACAAATAAAAGGCTACGATGAGATTATTGACATTGCCTCAGGGGAAACCACTGTTGGCGCGCTACTGCTTGAAACAGTATCCGCGGTATCGATGCTTATCGACGAATTATTCCCCCAAGAACAAGAAGAAAATATAGAGAACAATGGGGATGATACATCCGATGGTTACTGCATAGCTGTGGAGCAAATAGAACACGTATTAAAAATAAAGACCATTGTCGATAAGCTAATAACCGCGTTTCACCCCCCAGCGGAGTCTTCCGTTATTCACCCTGCAACATACCGCTGCCCCACGCTGTTTTGCGCAATAAGCGAAGGTTTCAAGCAACTCGCCGCATTTAACGACGCAATTTGCGGGCAATGCGCCGCATTGGAACATAAGAAATTTCACTTCCCTGCCGTTCGCCAATTATTCAACTTTTTGACACAAATAAAACCTATTTTCCCAGTGTTAAAGACATTAATAGCCGATATTCTTGCCACGAAAATGGAGTTATTTTGCTTTTACTGTGAGGCAGAGCAAGACAGTATAACCGGCGCCATTCCAGAAAATTGGAATGAATTAATTGATAACGCGCAAATAGGTGTAGAATCTTTGCAAGAAATTCTTGCCAGATACTGCTATTTAGATACAGTAAAGCAATTGCATCATTATAATTACTACACATCGTATATAGCCGAAGTAATAAATGGAATTTCTGAATACGTAACAGTTAATTGGAGCAATATATGCTCGTTGCCAATTGACTCCTTTATATCGTTGTTTACACAAAAGGACGGGATTACCCCCGGAATCGTGACAGTTATTAAGCAAATAGAGGATATCGAAATAAATGGTGAATGCCATATGGAGCAAGCTGCCGAATGCATTTCGAAAATCATAGTAAAAGCCAGCGAAATAGCTGACATTTTGACTATATACTTCCCAAATTCCGCTATTTTCAATGTATACAAACCATTAGCCACAGACGAAATGACGTACGCAACAGCTGTGCAAACCTTCGCTAATACGTTGTCATCACATCAAGACCTCTACGCGGCACTGCACGGGTTGATGCAAAACACATATGAAAAAAGGCTTACCGCGCCATCGGACTTCCTTGCAAAAATAAAGGGCCTATCAGAAACTTTTGCTGATGTATCTGAAAGTATCCTTGGCGCGTATGATAAGTGGAAAGAGGGCTTCTTTTGCGAAAAATTTGCGGTATGCCGGGAATGCGATACGTGCCTACCGTGCTGTCGAGACGATTGCCTATGCGCTGAAAACAGGGGGATTAGAGTGGTTTTATGGCAATTAAAAGATATGTACCAAAAACTAGCAGACGAATTTTTAGAAATAAGTACGCGTATCGGGGAAGATTGCTGTTTGTCATCTTTTACTCACCTCTTTCAAGCCCAAGAGCAATTAGCCGCCGCACAAATGTTTATTGGTGAAATATTAAACCATGAAGCACAAAATAATTCTGGTTTAATTATTAATATCGCGGACATTATAACTAAAAATATAAATAAAATAACAACAGATTTAATAACATTGGAAGACGCGAGAAACCATGTTCCCCAAACCGAAGAATACTGCCGAATCAAGTATATAAATGAGCAAATTATTACGCTGGCACAAACACTACAAGTATTTAAAGATGATTGTGAAGAATTGCTAATAAATACTAGCATCCCAAAGCCTAGCCTGCAACAGCAAGAACCTTTTGATTTTTCTTGCCAGGAATTCCCGTGGTTTTTAAACAAAATTTCCTATATTATTGACGATTTATCGCTCTCATTTGAAACAGCGGCGCCAACAATAGCGTGCTCTTTACAAAATTTTGAACAAACGTCTATTGCGTTAAATGCATTAATACTGTCGTGCCAGAACATCTACAACACACTAATTACGTTTATACTTCCAGCCGATAAAGAATTACTATGCGCTAATTGCGTAAAAAAGGATTTTAATGCATCGATGCAAAATATCGCAAATGCTATTCTGAGGCTGATTCGCTCGTGTATAGCCGTCAAAAACGACGCACTGAAGGAATTTTGTTGCCACGGGCTGTACACGAAACTTCAAAAAACAGCATGGATATTCAACGCGCTTAGTTCGATTGTAGAAAACGTAAATAACATAAGTATACAGCCAGCCGATATAATCTACGGGACGCATACCTCCAATATTCTTGAAATAAGCAACAGTATCGAGTTATTAAATAGCCTCTTCGTTCCTCTTTTTTCCAAGTATAACTCCTTGCCAGCCGCCTCTTTCGAAGTATTCTGCCAGAGCAGCGAGCTAATATCATATATAGACAGCATAAACGAAGTCCTTCAAAACAATATCTATTTATCTGCTGCTAATTTCTTTGCGGAATTCGGCATCCCCCCTGCCCTGCCCCAAGAAGAAGACATCAAGGAGGCAATTTCGTATGAACAAATCTTATCTTCAATATGCTCAAGCCACGCGAATATAAACACAGTATTGCTTAATTTTGTCGCAAAAGTATCAAGTATCGAAATAAATGGATCCCACAGCGATACATTAACCGCAATATCATCTATTATATCTGCACTCAACAATACTTCCTTGAATATCCAAAATTTTGCGCAAATGATGAAGGAAAAAAGTATTTGCTATAATCGGATCCTGTTTGATTTCCATTTTGAGGAAGAGCTAATACAGGGTATCTATTCAGGGAATAATTCCATCGTCAATACTTTCATAAAACTCCTGAATATTTTCTCTCGAAGTCAGGGAATCAAAAAAGCAAACAGTGTTAGCGCAATCCTTGAGCACTTAAGAAAATTCACAAAAGCCGTTGAAGTAATGGCATCCCTCGACGATCCAGCTCAATTATTTGAAGAGCAATTGGTAAGCATACCATTCACCGATATACTTACTATATGGAGGCAATACACCAATAATATTGCTGAATTATTGGATAGCACGCAAGAAGCCCCCCCTGCTGCCAGCCTGTTAGACGAGGCTTTCCTTGGGCTAGCCAAGGAAACGCTAGAATTCGCACTTTTGTTCGACCATATACCTGAGGATTATTGGAATGGCAACGACACGCCTCAATACCAAAACGCAGCAGCATTATACAAAACCAATCTTAACTCTATGAGGGAACAAATTACCGTTTTAGCGGAGGTTTTTATTTGGCTTAGAGACGAAGTCGCCTTTGTAAGGCCTGCTTTTTCGGAAGAAACATATACCCAAGCAATACACATTTCCAATAATATAAATGGGATATACGATTCGCTGCTAAATATAGCAGACGATAATGTAATGTATAGTGGGGCGACTTTTACCGCATTAGCCGAAGAAGTACACTTTTTGAAAAGAAAGTTCGACGCCATAGTAAGCGTACTGCACCGTCCACCGTGCGATCTCAAACTAATATCTGCCATCAATAGCCTTTCCTCTACGATAAGGTTGCTTGCCGACAATATTACTAATGACAACGATTGCACAAAAGAGCAATACCAAGTGTTTATTATTAAATTTTTACAAAGTATTGTGAGATTAAAGCAATTCACAGAAGAATTATTAGCGGGGGATTGGCATTCTTGCGTTAGCGATCAACTTGCAGAACGCCTCGCCAACACGCCGTTTGATGAAATGCTTGCCGCTACGTTAGAAAGATTCATTCCAGGCAATCCTAATGATTCAGCTAATCCAGATGCACAAAGCCCTCCCCCAACGACGTTGTCTAGCGCTATAGACGGCCTGTCTTTATCGATTATTTCATTGATTAAGGGCGTTGCGAAGTGGGCACCAAACATCCACCCAACACACGAACTCCTTGATATCAAACTTTCAGCGCTCCCAGATTTTGACACCGTTGACTCAGAAGGAAACTGCATCCCATTACTTCCATTATATATGTTCGAAACGGATGTTAACATCGCGACCATCTCCTCAAAATTGGATGACTTGCAGCAAATAGAGGAGGGCTGCGAAATTTGCACTCACGCGAAAGTTATCGATAGTTTTAGAACACTTCACAGCATAATAAAACACCTTTTAAATAACTTTACTCTTTTGTTTTATTTTATCCAAACAATAGATAAACAAATTTTTTCTGCAGACCTCCTGGATTTAGTAGGAAAAATGACCACAACAGAGGACGGACAAAACGTGATAAACCTCCTTTACCGAACAAAATTTGATAAACATGGTTTGCCAATTATGGATGACCGCGGGAAGTCCCTAACCGAAAAGGATACTTTCTTACAGCAAACAAAAATCGTTTCTAACTTCGGTTCTCTTTTAGATCGCGCGTTATTTACCCTGCGATACTAGGCCTTTTTGAATTCTGCGCGAAATTGGCGCAGTTGTACAAATTTTGGATACCATCCTAGGGATACTAGACCGTTGCAAAAGTGAGTAATTTCGAGGAATTTTTAGGAGCATACGAAACAGAACCACAGCGTATTTACGTAAGGATTCGAGCATCGGAGCGACGCCAAAATTACCGAAAGAACGAAGCTTTCGCAACGGTCTACTTAATCAGAGGAGCCATCCCCTCCATCACGCCCTGTTTTGCTAGCAACCAATGATGCTTCGAGAAACTTATCTATATCACCATCAAGTACCCCATACGCATTTCCAACTTCAACACCCGTCCTGGAGTCTTTTACCAGCTGATAGGGTTGTAGAACGTATGAGCGAATCTGATTCCCCCAAGCGATATCGGTCTTATTTTTTTCCTGCTCTGCCAAAAATGCCTGTTTTTTCCGCATTTCCAATTCGTAAAGCCTAGCGCGCAATAAGGCCATTGCCATTGCTCTATTACGGTGCTGTGACCTATCAACCTGACTTTGTGTAATAATTCCAGTAGGAATGTGCGTAATACGAATTGCGCTATCTGTTTTGTTAACATGCTGCCCGCCAGCGCCGGAAGCCCTGTACGTATCGATGCGCAAGTCTTTTTCTTCTATTTTTATATCGATGTCGTCGTTGGTTTCCGGGTAAGTCCATACAGAAGCAAAACTCGTATGTCTCCGCGCATTAGCATCGAACGGGGAAATTCGGACAAGCCGATGTACGCCGTTTTCTGTCTTTAACCAACCATACGCACGAAGCCCAGAAATCTTCATACTGATGGACTTAAAACCAGCCTCCTCTCCTATCATCTCATCGACTACCTCTAGCGAAAATCCGCGCCGCTCCGCCCACCTAGAGTACATCCGAGCCAGCATTGCGACCCAGTCCTGCGCTTCGGTCCCACCAGCGCCAGAATTAATCTCCAAAAAGCAGTTAGAACTATCAGCCTCCTCGGAAAGCAGGGCCACAAGGTGTATATGCTCAACATCAGCCGCTAACTTTTGCAATTCTGTAATACACTCGTTAAACACCTGCTCATCGCCGCCCTCCTTTGCCATATCCAACAGCTCTCGCAAATCAGAGAACTGGCGTATGCACAATGAAATTTGCTCAATTTCCTCCTGCAACGAGGCCTTTTTTTTCGCGAGTTCATTCGCCTTTTTTACATCATTCCACGTCGATGGATCGGCTATTAACGCCTCGTAAAAGCACAACTCCTCACACTTTTTTTCAAAATTCGAGAAAGTTTTTATTGATTGAATCTTCCCACTAATCGCATCAATCAAGGAAGAAACGCTGGAATCCAGTCAAATATACGCCATATCGATATATCTACTTAAAGGCCACACAGTTAATATTTAAAACATAATGCGACATTTGTCTTCGCTTTTTTTATCAACAACTCTTGCCTCAAGCACATAGGGTCGTTTTTGTTAAGCCGTATGTACTTGGCCGAACGCGGTCGTTAGCGCAGAAACATCAGCACCATACGCATTCCGCTATCCCTTGTGATACGCAGTCGACGCATGGGAATTAAGTTTTTACACAAATACGGTCCAAGGCGCAACTGAATGTGCGGGGTATTGAGGCACGATAAGAATATGGTAAATTCCCCTGGTTACTAGTTATTCTGCTAAGGAATCTTACACTATGCTTGCAATGGTGTTCCCTGGACAAGGATCGCAGGGCGTTGGGATGGGAAAAACGTTATTCGACGCGTTTTCGTCTGTTAGGTCGCTAGCCCAAGAGGCAAACGATATTTTACATATCAACCTAACGGAAATTATGTTTAACGGCCCAACAGAACTACTCTCCTCCACGCAATACGCCCAGCCAGCAATATTTACCGCCAGCGCCATGGTATTAAGGGCAATTGAAGAGGTCTACGGCGAGCAATTTTTCCAGTCTGTTCGCTGTGTCGCCGGGCATTCTGTCGGTGAATATGCGGCGATATTGGCTGCTGGCGGGCTAACATTCCATCAAGGCCTTTTGGTAATCAAGGAACGGGCATGTGCAATGGAGGCTGCCTGTCCGCAAACCCCCGCGGATAAGGGGGGGATGTGCGCTATACTAGGCCTAGACACCGAAACCGTTGGTGATATTATCACTGACTGTTGCGGCAACGGCACCCCGCAATGCTTTATTGCAAATGATAATTGCCCGGGGCAGTGCGTTGTTTCTGGGCCGTTGCTGGCTGTGGAGGAGGTGCGTAGGGCAGCGCTTGATAAGGGCGCAAAGAAGGGGGTAATGCTTTCAGTTAGCGGGCCGTTTCATAGCGCCCTGATGGCCCCGGCAGCCGAAAAATTGAACGCGGTGCTTGGCGGGGTAAACATGCGTGACCTCAGGATTCCGCTGATTGCAAATTACACTGCGCAGGCGGTGCAAAGCGCCTCTACTATAAAAGAAATGCTACCGCAGCAGGTTACAGGGACCGTACGCTGGCGGGAGAGCGTCAGCGCCATATTAGCGCTAGGAGTGGATTGTTTGCTGGAAGTTGGACATGGGGCGGTTCTTACTGGAATAGTACGACGGTGTGCCCCTGATGCCCCAATGTTTTCCGTACAAACGGCGGATGATATACACCTCCTTACAAGAAATTTGGTGCCCAATACCAAACACATGTGAAAAATAAATGTGTAGGGTGCGGAGCATAACATCCAGGGCCTACGCATGAAAAAAATTAGCCAAAACCCCTTTAAATTAATCACAATATTGGGTACAACGCCTCGTTTTTTATATGCAAAAACACCTCTCTGCTTTTTTCGTAAATGTTCCAGATCCTCGTTCTAATCGCAATCAAAAGCACAACTTCCTCGCGATTATTGGTACAGCTATCCTTGCCGTTTTATCTGGCGTTGACAGCTTTTTAGGCATTCAAGAATTTGTTGAATCTCATTTCACTGAACTTTCTCAAATGTTTGATCTATCCAACGGCGTGCCAAGTCACGACACGTACAGGAGAATTTTTTCAATAGACCTGTTGCAAAAGTGAGTAATTTCGAGGGATTTTCAGGAGCCCACGAAGCGCAGAACCGCAGCGTACTTGACGTACGTGAGGATTCGAGCATCGGAGCGACGCCAAAATTACCGAAAGAACGAAGCTTTTGCAACAGGTCTACTAAGCAGCCTAAAGGTAATACTTGACTTTTTAATGATATATATTACAAATTAACCGTTCTTTCCTTTTTTGGGTAATGAAATACTTATGGCTACTACAATATTGAAATGTTTGCCAGTTTCTCTGGGACGACTGTTTGAAACGGAAACCGGTGGGGCGGGGGTTGTAGGAACGCAGCGTGCTGCTGGTTCTTTTTTGGAGAATTCCTGGAGGAGGCGGTTGTTTCCGCTAGGATTCGCGTTGGGCCTTTGGTTTTGTGAGGCTCCAGGAGTTAGTGCTGCAGACCGCCCTGTAGCTGCAGGCGCTGCTAGTAGACCGGCGAGAAAGTGTGCGGTAGATGTTTGTCTTTACGAGCTGTCGGCGCTTACAATGCTAGCTACGATTGAAAAAGCACTAATGCTGTGCACAAATTCCTATTTTTCTCAAAGTGCGAGTACTTCTATCTTTTTCTCCATGGCGTCTACGATTGGCGGAGCATCGCTGGCTCATTGGGTCATAAGTGCCATTACGGCGAAACCGGCAGTGATTGCAAGTGTAACTGGTATAGCTGGAATTAGTGCCGCAATCGGTGGCTTCTTGGCCAGCAAGAAAAAATCCTTTGTGAAATTGATAGAGGAACGTGAGGATGCTATTGCTTACGCAGATTTTCTGGCCTTAGCTTCATTGTACAGCAAGTTTACCGGGAAGGTGTCATCATGGTGGGAGTATTATGCTTGTACTCCTTATTTCTTGCTGTCTGATCAAGCAAAAGCCGGAGCGAGTGCCTTTGCAGCTACGTATCTCTTGGGACGTATTTTTGCGCCAAAGTTTTTTGGAATATACAAATTGATACTTGCTTCCGCTGCTGTTGGGTACTCAGCTTGGTCTATAATGCCATCTGTCACGAAAATATTGGAACCATACAGAAGGCATGCGGAAGACGAGTAGGACGCTGGGACGGTTATAAGCATGGCTTGTGTTGGCAATTAGCCAGTTTGTTAGGAAGGCGATTGCTGCCCTTGCAGCTAGTAATGCTGGAGGGTGCGGCTTTCGCCGTCTTTTGCCTGTCCTTTTTTTCATTTGATGTGAACCTGGACAAACCTGGACAATTTTTGCATTTAACTTCAAATTTGTGCTATAATACCTGTAGGTCGTATCATTAGGAATCGTGTTATGAAAAACAGTATATTTCGCAAATGCGCCTTGTTCGCATTCTTTTTGTTGGGGGGTAGTTCTGTGTTTCCTGTAGATAGTAGCGTTAAAGTCACGTGTATCGGAGATTCACAAACCAAAATAGTCGCTGCTCTGTATAGACAAGTGGTCCCGCAAGGACAATTGGGCCAGCCGAGGAGCCTCTTTACAAATTGTGTGATACCTCTAGACAACCCCCTTAACCCGGGACAGACTGCGTTATTGAATACTACTAGTGATATCAACTCTGTTTATGAATATACCGTGCCTTTATTTACACGAGATAGTGACGTATTCGTTGTCGTAATTCGTGAAGGAAATGACGATAAAAGAGGAACGCTGCGCAAGTGCGAAAACATTATTCAACAGGCCAGACGTAATCCTGCTATAATTGCAGTTTACCAGGTGTCAGAAAAGAATCCATTGCCCGAAATCCCTAGGGAAGTCGACGATTGGTGTAATGAGCATGGCGGCTCATGCATTTGTGTAGAACTAAATTCCGAAAATAGCGTTGCAGATAAAGCCAGTAAACACCATGCGCAGGACTTTTCCGAAAGTACATATGCAGATAAAACCGGTAAAGACGATGAGCAAGACTTTTCCGAAAGTACAGATGTAGATAAAACCAGTAAACACCATGCGCAGAAAGACTTTTCCAAAGTCACACATGCTACATCATTTGGCGTCGAGCGTGCAGTAAAGGGCATAGATGATCTGTTCAGAGAAATTAACAAACGCTGTATCGAAAAAATAGAAGGGCACGAAAAGCCGGGGGGAGTGGATATCGCCGCCGCGGCCGATGCCACTGCTGGGGAAGTGCCACCTAGTTGTTGTTAAAGTCATAGCAAAAAAATAAATATCTGAGCACAGGGTAGCAAACCTTAGAAATTCAGGGAAGAGCAGTGCGCAAATATTTTATTTTTTGCATTGGCGTCATAAAAACTGTATTTATGATACCTTTTGTCTGGAAAGAACATCGCCCCTTTGCAGAAGTTGGGCTATTGGTCGTAAGGAGGACGGCAGACAAAATGGCGATACACAGTAGACCCGTTGCGAAAGCTTCGTTCTTTCGGTGAGCTCTCCCAACATTTTTTTAGGGACCCTGCGTACGGCGGATTGCCGCGCTTTTGCAATGGTGTCGGCGGTGCAGCAGTTATAGCTCGCCTTGGATTTAGAATTGCGCCTGATTTCA
>JAIRNU010000087.1 GCA_031257945.1 Holosporales bacterium | reverse complement strand
GTTTTTTTTAGCTCTTTCCTGAAAGCCGTGAAAACTATGCTCTTTAGCTTTCGCATTTTTCAAAGATCCCGCCACTTTTTCTGTAGAACTAAAAACCCTGGCTTATCAGGCTTAGGGGGCATCTGATCGTCTAGGTCTATCTACTCGGCCGTAGACGATTCCAGTTGTTGCCCCCGCCTCTTATAGAGCTTTACCATGCCTCCAGCAGCTGCGCCAGTCCCCGCGGCAATAGCGGCTCCGACTAATTTACCAAGTTCCGCCGCGCAAAAATAATTTAGTACACCATACATAATAGAGTACACCGCCGTTCCTACCCGCAGAGCTAGGTCCCCGGGCACGGCATAATCACTATAGTAAATCCCCACATTTTGTAATTTTAATTAGTGTTATTTGGTTCCTCTGCTTTTTTAAAACAGTAAACCGGAATCCATATAGAATAAACAACTGTCCAATATTTGGAATTACACGAACAGTATTTATTAACAGTCCCGCTACCGTTGCGGCGATATCGTCAGGTAAGCTCCAGTCAAAGCGCCGATTAAGATCGCGGATAGTGACGCTTCCATCAACAATTACCGAATTATCGGGCTGAACTCGTACGCCATTAACGGAAATATCATGCTCATCATCAATCTCGCCGACAATTTCTTCTAGTATATCCTCCAACGTTACTGCTCCAAGCAATGCGCCATACTCGTCGACAACTAGCGCGAAGTGCTCTTTGCGTTTCTTGAACTCCTGGAGTTGCTCAAGAAGGTCTGTGCTCTCCGGGATAAACCACGGCTTGCTCGCGATAGTCCTAACATTTAGGTTTTTGATGTCTCCGGCGCGGACGGCTCGCAGGAGGACCTTAACGTTGACTATCCCAATGACGTTGTCTGAATCGCCCTCCCAGAGCGGTAAGCGCGAAAAGGGAGACGCGGAAACCTGGTCTATAATGGACTCGATGCTGTCATCTGCGTTCAATGCTGTTACGTTTTTACGGTGGATCATGATCTTGGATACCTGAACCGACCGCAGATCCAATATACTCTTTAGCATAATCCTTTCTTGGATAGCGTCTTGGTCTGGCCCACGGTGCAAATCAATAACCCCACGGAGCTCGTCAAATGACGCCGCGCTAGTATCCTGGTCCTTCAGCTTTATCCCTAAAAGCATAAGGGAACCTCTAGCAATCCAGTTAGTAATTCTTGAAATTGGCCGGGTAATCGTTAACAGCCACTTCATTATATACGCCGAACGTACGATAAGGCGCTCTGGAGCCCATATAGCTAGCATTTTGGGGAGAACTTCCGAGTAAATTAAAATCAGTACTGTCATGATTAAGGACGCGTAGGCAATTCCTTCCTGCCCAACTAATGCCAAAAAAAGCCCCGTAGCCAGGGATGTTGCCATTGCATTAAGGGCGGTATTGCACGTAAGTATTGCGCTAATCATCGGTCCAATTTCTTCTTTCAATTTTTCCGCGATTCCCGCTTTTTTCGAGCCATTTTTTGCTAGATGGTGCAATTTTGCCTTCGACGCAACGCTAATCGCCGTCTCACACGCAGAAAAATACGCGGATGCGGCAAGCAGAAGCAACACAACTATGAAAAACATAAGATCACCTGTTTTGCAGTTCCCTAACTATGTCGCTCGGATCGCCGACAACGCTCGAACCAGGAATTCTTGCAACGCTTTTTACTTCGTCTGGGTTTCTAAGTAAAGCATGGGGTTGAGGAAGTAGGTTGTAAAAGTTTTCTTTTACATCGTCCGTGCTGTGGAGGGGACCGCGGGATGCTCCTATACGTCCTCCTGTTCTACCAATACTTGAATTTGGCCCGCCGCGGTTGTTTTTCTTCTCTGTACATGACACAACAGCAGCGCCTAAAGACGGTGCGGTTAAGTTCTGTTGTATTACGCGTCCAATAGGCGGCCTGGCCGCCAACTGTTTTCCCGACCTTTTTCGCTTCCTTTTGTTTTTGTCAGGCAATCTCTCGGGATCGGTGCTAGCAGCATTGGTAGCACTAGCAGCAATTGTACTAACTACCGCGTCTTCGCAAAAACCGTCATTGCTGCAAAATAACCCAACAAGCAACGCCACGATGGGGATACAAGCTTTTTTATTCATCGAACTCAAATTATCCATATGCCCTAACCTCTTTTAACAATTTCAGCCATCATCTTCAATACCTTGTGTCCTTGCGTTTCCCCTGCCGCTATATCATCTAACAAAGCGGGGAATGGACGATCGTACCAATTCGATACCAGCTTTACCAAGTACGGTCCTGGATTTTGCGGATCGATTTCAATCAAATAATCGGCCAAATCGCTAAGAGCCCTATATGCATCAGCTTTGCCGGTAATGGATATTTCCTCGCTATTTGACTCTGTTGCTGCGCTAGATGCGTTGGCAGCCGGAGGGGCCGCGCTGTGCTCATCTGGCAGGGAAGAAAAATCGGCACTATATTGGCTCTCTTCCTCCGGCGGAATTGAGCTAACGTCTTGGGCCACAATAGCAATCGTATCCTTAGGCTGCTCTGCTATGATTGGCTCACACGTTTTGGTAATACTGGCTAATAATTCCTTTAATTTTGCAAAGGACGGCCCCTGGCTCTCACATTTCTCCGCAAGAAATTCCTCACACTGCGATACATTTTCTACTACGGATGATACCGTGCTAACGATCGATTGTATGTGTGCTACCGGGATTTGCTTCAAGATTTTACGGAATTTCCGGAGGGTTATTTCGCCGGAACTCTCCAGTTCTTGTATTCGTGTTTCTCCAAGGCCAGACCTGCGCACAACAGAATCTAGCTTTACCGCAGACGCTAGCGTAGCAAAATTTATCTCGACTTCAGTTCCACCTTGATTATTAAGCGGGATAAACAATATACAGTCGTGTATTTTCTCTAAGAACCATTCAATTATTCTTACTCTGTGCTCAACGCCGACATCGAAATTTTCTTCGCCAATTAAGGGGTAGGAAAGGTCCCAATACGTTGTGAGAAATCGTTCGAAAAAACTAAATGACGCCTCGAGCCCAGCCCAGCTATACGAGTGACACCACGCTTCACACAACCAACATACTATCTGTAAATCGCTGGTATCCTCAGTTAGCGCGGTAGCACACAATCTCTCAACTTCTGCCCAATCTGCCCGTTTTAAATCTCGTTCCCAGATCCCACGTGATAAGTACGTTTCCTCCTCGAAGCGAGACTCTTTTATTTTGTCGTAGATTGGGTCGTATTTCAGGTCTTTGCCTGGCGTTTTGTCCGACGTTTTGCTGGACAGCGCAGCAAGTATCCCTTCGAAATTTACCGACATTTCGCACTTCCACCATGGCCAGCACACCTTCAGTATGGAACATGATTGGCAAAAAAACAACGTGGTGTCCAGGTTATGCTGGCGCCTACGCATTAGCTGTAATTTGTGGTACTTCCCACCCCCTTACTTCGTCTACACAATGTTCTAGGAACATACCGTCTTTTCCGTCAATAGTTTTTTTACTCAGTACGTGTTTGGGGCACGAGAGTAGACGGCTAGCGTTTCCGCTGCCGCCCCTCCACAGAACCGGACAAACCCTATTAAGGCATCCGGCTCCCAGCTATGTCATTCAGCGTCAAATTTGTTTAGGCTGCCTCGGCTTCACCAGCACCATCCATTTCTTGGCTTTGTCAAACTCCGCCCAGGTATAGCTC
>JAIRNU010000058.1 GCA_031257945.1 Holosporales bacterium | reverse complement strand
AGGAAATACAGCGCTGCCGCCTGCTCTTGTGGTAGATCGCCGAGCAACCCACCTTTAGCACTCTACAAGTTATGTGTGGCCGAGATCCCTATAATGCCTATGTTTTTAAAAATAGGAGGAAGGGAGATTTCTTTCCCCCCGCGGTATAAAAGTTAAGGCATGGTGCGGGTTTCGTTGCGTGGTGAGAAAACAAACCGCGAATTACAGTTTAGCCAGCTGTAATACCGTCTTTTAAACGAACATAGCTCATTACGCGTTCAACGCCTTTAACTTTTCTTGCGATATTACACGCGGTGTCCAATTCTTCCGAAGACCGAGCAATCCCAAAAATATAAACTACATTGTTCACCGTTTTAATACTATAATTCAACGAGCGAATTTTTGAATTTGCTAACAGTTTTGTCTTTATTTGGGAAGTAATCCACGCGTCCTTTGGGTAATTCTTAATTGGTGGGCTGTCGGAAATCGCAACATCATTATACACTTGCTTGACTCCTCGCACTCGCCACACGGCTTGTTCAACTCTGATCTTCAAGTCGTCGGTTGGAGTAACTCCTGTTAACAGGACCTCCCCCTCTTGCACGTTCACACCGACAGTTGCATGCACATCAGGACTTATCTTGTAAATCGCCTGACTGACTTTTGCGGACAAAACGGTGTCTGAGACGGTTTCTATAGCCGATTTTTCGCGTAAAGCAGATACCCCAACAACTGCACCGCTACCAATAATTGCAACTGGAGCGCAGCGCGTAAGCCCCCAAGCTAACAAGCACAGACAGGATATATGAAAAAAACGCCAAAGCATTGTGACTTTTGCCTAAATATCAACAGCGCCAGCAGGGTAACAAACTTGCACGGTAGATGCTAGTGTATAGCTGACATTAAACGGTTGCTGGGGCTAGCGGATAGCGCACCAACACGGGGGGCCACGGTGGCCACGAGGGACGGGTGCACCCCACAAAGTTCACGCCTTTGTGGGGATCTGCTTTGCTATTCGTACTCGACTAAAACCCAACTTTGATGATTCGGGAAAAGGTCTAGCAAAACCTCAGGCAACGATATTATTCGGTAACATCCAGGGCCATTTAGTTCTAGCATAAACACGGCAGAAAGCCTCGCCATTTAGTTCTGGCTGGTTGCTGAATTTTTACCAGCCCTGAGGGAGAAATAAAATGTTCTTATCCGGAGCGGCAAACTTGATTAAAATGCCGAATATTATTTTGAACGCCGCGAAATCTATGTTGCCTTTATTCACACCAATCTCGTCCAAATAGGCGGCCAACGCTTCCGCCCCCTCTTCATTTCCAGGAAATTTAGCGAGAACCTTGAGGCTTTCACTGACTAATTCTACAATGGCAGATTTTCCATCTACGCGACATGCAATGCTATATACCGCATCGGTGGCATCAGCAACAGGAGCCTCGCTAGCGAAAGACGGTGTCAACGCACACGCAGCACAGAAAGCAATACCAGCTAAAAACTTTTTAAACCCAAACATAATCAAAACTCCTAAATGAAAAACACGAACTCCTTATAGCACACTGGCTTAAAAAAACAATGCTAATACCGCTTTGGCTCAGCACCCTATACACTTGTTTGCTTTTTATTCCGCAAGGCTCTTGCACGAAGCTTTTATTGTAGCAATACCGCCCTAATACTAAGCCCCAAATATTTATTTTCATTTTTCATACATTTTTAACTGAAAATAGGTTGACTTCTTAATACTTTTTGTGGCACTATTGTACTAGAGATCGCCTTAGGGCGCAGCATCCCGGCCCCGGGAGGGTGGGGGCTCGGGATGGCCCCCCATTTAAAGGATATCACAAAAAGGTTAAGGAATCGTTAATACTTTGCGAATACTTGAACCCCCTAGGAAATCCAGAGGATACAGCCAGCCCCACATCAAATATCCCCAGAAAGCCAGGAGATGCACCACTGCCCATGGCCGAGCTCCAGGCAGTCCAGGAGATGCGCTTCTCCAATACTGATTTCGTGCAGGCGGATATCAACGAAATGGCAAAACGCTGCCGCGGACAGGAGTATTCAAGAATGAAGACAGAGTAACCTACTAATCTTAATACTGGAGCAAACACCCCCCGCAGGATCTTAATCTTGCGGGGGGCAGCCTACTCCAGCAATACTCGCCAATACTGCTTCAATCAAATATTGAATACATAATTACTAGACCTGTTGCAAAAGTGAGTAATTTCGAGGAATTTTCAGGAGCATACGAAACAGAACCGCAGCGTACTTGACGTACGTGAGGATTCGAGCATCGGAGCGACGCTAAAATTACCGAAAGAACGAAGCTTTCGCAACAGGTCTATTGTTCTTGCTTACCATTTAGCAATATGTTCTAATGAATTATCGGGGAGTTTAACCTGGCTAACTCGAGGGCCGGGTCCCGTTTGGTACGCTAGCTGCAGTAGCAAAAAGTAGTGGCGAGGAATCGCCTTGTGTAGGTTGTTTTTTTATTGTTTTTGGGGGGGTGTGTCATGTCTATCGTGAGTTATAGTAGTGGTGGTAGTAATAGTAAAGTAGTTTTTACAAGGTCTTCTTTTGTCGGAAAGCTGATAAAACCGGCGGTTCCTTTTTGCGATGCAAAACCAGCGAAAGCCGGTGTCTCTGCGGCTGATCAGCGCAGGGACAAGGAAGCTGAGGAATTGGGAAAAAAAGAGGTTGTAGTTTCTGCGGTCGTTCTAGACGGCCAGCAAATAAGGAGTGAAATTCCCGGGCTTACACCTGGAGTTCCAGAGACTGACGGTCCCGGGCCTGGCACGGAAATTCAAGAAAATCAGGGGAATCAGGAAAATACTGACGGTCCCGGGCCTGGCACGGAAATTCAAGAAAACCAGGGGAATCAGGAAAATACTGACGGTCCCGGGCCTGGCACGGAAATTCAAGAAAACCAGGAAGTAGTGCTTAGCGGTCTTAGCTTTGCTCCTGAAGTTCTACCTTCTGAAATTCGGATGGTTCGCCAGCATGTTAACGCTTCAACGTCTGGTATCCCGCAAAAAGAGTCGCGTAATTACACCCAGAGCAGGCCAAATTTTCGGCCGACTATTACTCCACGAATGACAAAATGTCCTGAAAACAGGGCAACAGGCCCACCAAAAAGTTGCTCCATTTACAGTTTTACGACTGAGCATCCCAGGGCCATTTAGTTCTTCCACATAACCGGCAGAAAGCCGGCAATTGGGCAGAACTAAAAGCCGAGACATTCTGCCGTATTCTGGCTAGAACTAAATGGCCCTAGGGCATCCGCTGGACTTTACATAAAATTTAACTTAATACAGTATGTAGGTACTGTTTTTTGCTGGCAAGGTTCCCCCTATATCATATGACATATGAAAAAGAATATGAGAGCAACGCCTTTTTCACACGGCCTGTTTTGCCACACATAGTACTTAAAGAAGGAAGTATTATGGTGGAAATAACTAGCCCCCTCGGGGCGGATAAGTTGATATTTGAAAGTATGGAGGGCAAGGAAGCTATTTCAGAGCTCTACGAATTTAAGGTTCGAGTATACTCCGAAGACATAGACATTGATTTTAAAAAATTGCTTGGAGAGAGTGTTGCGGTATGCCTGCAAACCAGCGGTAGCTACAAAAGGTATATCTCCGGAATAGTTGCACAAGTAAAATTCCTGCAAACCTTTGTTTTTGATACGGATACAGATGCCCGTATAGCTTACTATGGCCTCATTATCCGACCGCAATTTTGGAAATCGCATTTTTCCAAAAATTCTAGAGTTTTTTTCCAAAAATCCATAAAGGAGATCATAGAGACGGTCCTCAAAGAAGATGGCGTTGATTTCACAAATAAAGCCTCCTCTTTGGGGGGCGATGTCTGCGAATACTGTGTGCAATACAATGAGACAAATTTCAATTTTGTGTCAAGGCTGATGGAGCAGGAAGGCTTTTTTTATTTTTTCGAGCATACCAGCTCGGGAAGTACGATGATACTAGCAGAGAAAAATAAAGATGCTATTGCGATTGATGACGCAGTTTCTGCTAAAATCATGAAAAGCGGTACGGTAAACTCGCTTTTTAGTTTTTATTTCCAAAACCAAATCGTTTCAAAGCAATACGCTTCGGTAGATTATGATTACACAAACCCTGATACCCTGATTAAAGCAAAAGGAAGCGGGGAAGGACTATTTGGCGATGTTTATGAATACCCAGGCGGGTATATAGATAGCGATGGCGCTAGCAAAGTTTCTGAGAGAAGGGTGCAGGAGCTAACTTGGACGCAGAATCTAGCTTATGGTGAAGGTAGTATATACTCCTTTGTTCCAGGCGGGGCATTTGCGCTAGAAGACCATCCGCGAAGCCAATTTAACCAAAAGTATTTGATTTATTCGGTACTGCACCGCGTAAATATCGATAGCCGCGATTTTTTGTATTTAAATAGTTTTTGCGCGCTCCCGGAAACTGTCCCTTTTATGCCGCTGCGTAAAGCGGTTAAACCAAGTATTTCTGGGACACAAACCGCCGTTGTCGTGGGGCCAAGTGACCAGGAAGTAAACAGCGACGAAGAGGGGCGAATTTTAATTCAATTCCATTGGGATGCGGAGGCGCAAAACGATGGCAAAACGTCATGCCCGGTACGGTGTATGCAAAGTTGGGCCGGAGATGGCTTGGGATGGGTAGCGCTTCCACGCATTGGTATGGAGGTTGTGGTGTCATTTGTTAATGGGGATCCTGACCGGCCGCTTGTAATAGGCTGCGTTTATAACGGGAAGAACAAAATGCCGTCAGAAGCCGCGGAAAAGCCTGAAATTTTGATATTAAAAACCAAAACGACGCCAAAAGACGAGGAAAAAGCGAATTTAATGAGCTTTGATGATACCAAAGATAATGAAAAAATAACTTTTAACGCGACAAAGGATTTCGAGCTTTCGTCTATTGCTAAGGAAAATGTGTTTCTTTTGAAACAGGATGGGGAAAATACAAAAACTCAGTTGGAAGTTACTGAGGGGCTTGTAGAAGCGGTAATAAAGAAGGGGGAGAAGAGCACTACCATCGAAGAGGGCAATTTCACTATTTTTTTGAAAAAAGGCTCTATGACGCTAGCAATGTACGATGGTGACGATGTTACTACAATAACAAAGGGGAATTACATACTAAGTGTTGATGACGGTGAGGCGACAATCACGGTAAAAAAAGGGTTAAAGATAACGTCAGAGGACGTCGTAATAGTCGAGGCAAAAAAGGATGTTACTGTGCAATCAGAAGCCGGGATTGTTATGAAAGCGCAAAAGGATATTTCGCTGAAGGCGACGGGAAGTATTGTTCTTAATGCGACCAAAAGTATAGAGATGACCGCGACAAAGAATATAGAGATGACGGCAACAGCGGACGTTGTTATAGATGCGAAGGCTGTTACTAACACAGCAAAAATGGACTTCGCCGTTGATGCTCTTAATGTCAAGCTTACCGCAAAGCTTGATTGTAATAGAGAGGGGCTGAACATAGCCGACGCAGCTAAATTAAACTGCAACCGGGAGGGGCTGATGATCAAAGACGAGGCGAAAGTACAAGCGACGTTTGGGGGAACGGTAATGGCGACCCTTGAGGGGAAAGTACAGGCTTCTGTAAAAGGCGGTGCCATGGCAGCAATTGGTGGCGCTATTACGGCGCTGGGGTGAAGCATCACACGACCCACAGGGCCCCCCACTTGACTCTCCGAGCAAAAAACCTTGTTCTACAAGGCTTTGAGCCACAAAAAATCCGGAAAGACATGTGGGGATATGATACGTGTGAACACGATCACGCCGCCTTATTTTTTATTGTGCGCGCCAGTCACCGTCAACGCACACAAAAGTTCCATTTGAGAATCTAGCCGTGCACGTTGCAGGCCTTTTTTCTAAAACCCTCCCCAAAAAGGCTGTGACATTCTCTCCTTGTGGTATTTGTTCAACTGGAAATGCAAATGTCACATTTTCTAGCGATTGACAATCGAGAAAGAGGCGATCCCCAATCTCTTTAACGCTTGAAGGAATTGTCGCACTTTTTAACTCTTTACATTCCTTCCACGCACAACGTCCAATAAATTCGAGACTGCTAAGCAAAAAGTTGGTGGAAGGTCTCCACCAGTTTCTCAAACAACCCACCGTGATGTACGTGGTACAATAGCAATAGAGACAAATCGACCATTTCAACGCTTCTTGACGTAATTTTAGACCGTCTTCTAAAACGACCTACGTAATGCCTCATATTACTGTTATCTTGCTCAATGGGGAAAGTCAGATCCTTACCAGTATATAGCTTCCATTCCGGGATTAGCTGATGGTACGCCTCATAATCATCCGTTACAAATTCACGCCCATCGAGCCCGATTTCATCCAAAAATTCCTTCAACGTGGCTGCATCTCTGCGGCCAAGTTTCCACGCAAAAGTTTTGTGAGTATCCAGGTCATACGCCTTCCAAATCCAGACTTTATTGGGCTTTCCGTTCACAAAATGCCACATCTCGTCTAGCACAACGACCGTCGTCCCATCAGACGGCGG
>JAIRNU010000073.1 GCA_031257945.1 Holosporales bacterium | reverse complement strand
ACATCTCTGCCAGAACTCCAGCGTCACACTGTACTGGACCATGTAAGAAGACCAGCATACTAGCCATGGCAAAAAGTTTCTTCATATCTTCTCTGAATAAAAAGGTTCCCAATATAACTGGATGTATACATTCAGAGCATCTCAAAAGCAACTGTTTTTTTGGAGAGTGTCAATAGAGCTGTCGCGAAAGCCATTTTCAGCCCTTGCGCCTCTTAACAAATCAAACGCAACACCAGCCCCAAAAAATCACGCAAAAGCCACCACATCAAAATCATGATAGCTTACGAGCATGGAATTTGATGAGATGGCTTTTGCGTGATTTTTTGGGGCTGGTGTTGCGTTTGATTTGTTAAGAGGCGAGATATGTAGTGTTGCGTTTGGCATGTTAATGGGCCTTTAAAGCGGGCGCGTCTATACTTGAGCGAAAACTACAAATTAAACGCGATTGGCTATATATGCTGTCAGCGGATTACTCGTCTTCTTAGGCTAAGGCTCAAAAGATGCAGGCGAACGACCCGCGGTTAACCTTCAGCAGTACTACCTAAGATCTCTGCGACTCGTGCGCGCATTATCCTAGCCCGCTCTTGGAGCTCCGGTGGAATCGCTGCAAGCGACGGATTTTCGCGTTTATGCTCGAGCGCTATCCTAACCCTCTCTTGGAAAGACTCAATACTATCATCAGTGGCTCCGGTTCCTGGTGATGGTATCGTTGCATCTGGCGTGGTCCCCCGCTGCTCGTATGCCGTTCTAACCCTATCTTGGATAGCCTGCAACTCCTCCTCTGTAAGTGGTGCTCGCTTAACTACTTTCCCATACTGGCATAAAATAGCTTCTTGCCACGACAGATTATACTTTCGCGTTCTCTTTGTTATCGTTTTGTACCTACTAAGCAAACGGTTAACCGATCTGGAAGGTAAGAGAATCTGGTGTAGAAGGGCCCATCGCGCCGGATACAAGCTGACGAACGTCATTATAATGGCGTCTTCTTCCCATGAAAAATCGCCCTTACTCAATGCTGGCTTAAGACATTGATTCCAGCGGCCAGCACATGCTTTTCGTGAATCCCATGGCGCAGGCATCATAGAAGCGATTTTTCTCCAGTCGTGGGTCCCATACTGTTCGACTAGTGCGCACAACTGAGCATCTGCCGCTGGTGTAAACCTGACTGCATCTTTGTACGGATGTTGCCGTTGTGCCCCTTGCAGTGGGAATTCTGCTGGACCGATACCAGATCCCGAAAATGGTGTTACAGATGGAACCAATAAATGCTCTGGGACGGAAGGCCTTTCCGGAGCCACATCTGTCATTCTATAGTCAAGCACAGCTCGTTCACTTTTAGAAGCACCATCAGTTGCAACGCGTTCGACCTGATCGGACGCGGAAGAATAGGTGTGATCGGCTATATCAATGAGATTTGGTATAACTGGAGGAAAGAACGGGGGGCGTGGTAAATGCGGGGGGCGTGGTAGTGGATTGTCGGGGAAATACCGCGGATCAAGTCTACCGTGGTCTAATGGATATGCATCCTGGCCAAAAATGATTGCAGTTACGGGCTGGACTCTCGTTCCATACATATCAAAGGGGCATACACTGAAAACCGCAATAACCATCATAAAAATTCTTTTCATAAAATCTCTTTATCAACACGTTACAGTGGTACGCTATCATAATAGGCAACGTTAGTCAAATTATTTGTGCTGACAAAAGAGAATTCAAATTTTTGGTTCCCTCGCTGTTCTGCTCGGTTTTCCGTCTCCTCAAGCCTTCCTTCCGCTATGCATTGGCAGCAGGTAGAACTAGCCGGGCATGTTAGGCCCTCGACGCCAGCAGAGCCGTACTCGCAGCAATCCACCTTCTTATAGGTTGGGTATTTGCTTGTACGGCGACTGTTTCGTCAGAACTATATGCTGTCAGCGGCTTGCTCGTCTTCTTAGGCTAAGGCTCAAAAGATGCAGGCGAACGACCCGCGGTTAACCTTCAGCAGTACTACCTAAGATCTCTGCGGCTCGTTCGCGCATTCTCCTTGCCCGCTCTTGGAGCTCCGGTGGAATCGCTGCAAGCGACGGATTTTCGCGTCTATGCTCGCGCGCTATTCTAACCCTCTCTTGGAAAGACTCAATACTGTAATCCGGAGCTTGGTCGTGGTCTTGCTCCCACTGCTCGTACACCGTTCCAATCCTCTCTCGGATAGCCTGCGCCTCCTCCGGTGTAAATATCCCAGCGACGCCCTTAAATTTTCGTACGTGTAAAATAGCGTCTTGCTCCGACAGCCCCATCTCTTGCATTTTCCTTGCTATCAGCCTGAACCTATTAAACAAACTAGCAGTCGGTCTGTGAGGTAAGTGCTGCTTTTTGAGGGTCCGCCACTGCTTTGTCGAATTCCTGGCGACGAAATTCATAATAATGGCGTCTTCTTCTGGCGAAAAAGGATCTTTAGTCAACACTGGATCAATATACTGATTCCAGCGCCTAGCACATACTGTCCGGGAATTCCATGGCTCGGGCATCAAAGAAGCGACCACGGTCCAGTTCCCTACCCCGTGCTCCTCGACTAGTGCGCGCAACCGAGCATCTGCCTCTGGTGGGAACCTGCTTGCCGTTGCGTTGCCCCTCATTCTCGTTCCATGCATATCAGGGTGGCATACACTAAAAACCGCAATGGCCATCATAAAAAATTTTTTCATAAGAATCTCTCTATTACTGTTGTACACGCCGCAATGGTATCACAACAGGCAACGTTAATCACTAACTTCCTCAAAATTAGACGCCGTACCCAGGGCCTTTTAGTTCTCCCTCAGAGCTGGTAGAAATTCAGCAACCAGTCAGAACTAAATGGTGAGGCTTTCTGCCGTGTTTATGCTAGAACTAAATGGCCCTACGCCGTACCGATTTTCACCGAAATTCCGCTGCTTTTAGCTATTTTTATAGGCAGTGTAATTATACTGTCTGCTAAAACACCGAAATCCTTTATTTCCCGACAAAAATTGATATTGCAGACTAATTTTTGATGAAGTTAGGGGTTAGTACGATAACCTAGCGTCATTCTGAGCTTTGGGGGCACTACCCTCACCTCCTCTGGTACAACCTGGAACGCCTCCTGTAGAAGTTCTACTGGGCCAGGCTGTGCCCACTGATTGTACTCTATTTCAGCTCTATCTAGGAGCGCTTGGAATGCCTCCTTGGTAGGCGTTTCTTGACTGGCGGCTTCCCCAGACCTTCGCATGCCTAGAACAGCGTCTTGCCAAGTAAACTGATTGTTCCCCCCTCTCATTTCGTTCACCCTTCTCATTATCAAATTGTACCTATGACGCAAATTGCTATCCAATTTGTCCGGGAAGAAATCCCGTTGGAAGCGCTTCCACCTCTTTAGCGAAGACCGGATGGCAAATATCATAATAAGGATGTCGTCTTTCAGCGAAAAATCACTATGAGACGACTGCGAATTGGAACGAGTCCATTGCACAGCACATTGTGTCCGACTCCTTCCTGGCATCTCATCAGCGACTCGTTGCCAGTCATTTGTCCCGTACCGTTCGACTAGCCTGTGCAATAGAGCATTTTCCACAGCAGTAAATGGTTTGCGCGTACATGCTTCTTGTGGACTGGATGAAGGCAAGAAATAATACGGGGCACGTAGGGATTGTATTGATTGTGGATTGTTGGGGAAATACCGCGGATTAAGTGTACCGTATTTGTCTAATGGATATACCTCTTTGCCAATAATGATTGCAGATGGATGGACTCTCGTTCCATACATATCAAAGGGGCATACACTGAAAACCGCAATAACCATCATAAAAATTCTTTTCATAAAATCTCTTTATCAACACGTTACAGCGGTATGCTACCATAATAGGCAACGCTATTCAAACTATTGTACTGACAAAAAAATCGTTACTTGCTCAGTTTAATTTGCGTAGCGGTGTGTAATAGGCTACGCAGCAATTATATGCACCTCCACAACAGGCGTTTTTCCAAGCTTATTTGTGACCAGTGCAGCTATTTTTTGAGCCACAGCCCTTTCATTTGATGCCTCCGCCGAAATCTTTCCGGAAAACTCCTTACGAATCGAGTCAGTTATGTACGAATACAGCCGCCTCGTTGGCTCCCCTGGCTCTTCCAATCCCCTTGCACTGAGCTTGATATTACTGATGGCATTTTTCTCCGCAATAATAGTTGCAAAAACGGCGCCTTCTTCGGATAAATCACTCCGCTCTTTAATTATCGGCCCATCAAAAACGACCATCCTTTTGCCATCTACAGCCCATTTCCCAGACTTAACCTCTCCAATAATCGCGGGAGCTCCGCCGGCAAGTTGTACAAGAGCTCCGTTATTTGGCACAATAACATGCTTAATGCCCTCGCTTTTAGCGAAATGTGCTTGCGCAATTAAATGCCTGGCCTCCCCGTGTACTGGCACTACTATCTCCGGTTGTAGTAGCTGGTACATCTGTTTGATCGCTGTACGTGACGGATGCCCTGACGAATGGATCCCTTCCTCCGCGGAAGTAATTATATCGACTTTTTGACGGGCTAAAAAGCTGTGCAGATCGCCGATGCTCTTTTCGTTGCCCGGAATCACCCGCGATGAAAAAAACACAACATCATGCTCATTCATACTAATTACAGGGTGTTTCCCAGAAGCAATGCGCACCAGCGCAGACAAATTTTCGCCTTGCGATCCAGTGCATATCATCATGACTTTTCCAGGCGGCATGGACATCGCCTGCTTTTCGTCAATCAATTTCGGGAAACTTCTCAAATAGCCGGTTTCCTGGGCAGCAGCTATCATGCGCTGCAAAGATCTCCCAATAACGGCTACTTTGCGGCCAGCCTGCTCCGCGGCCAAAATTGCAGTTTCCAAGCGAGCAATGTTAGACGCGAAACATGCAATGGTTATTCGTTTATTTGGATTTTCCAGAATCAGCCGGGTCAAATTGTCTCTTACGCTTTTTTCGGAGCTAGTATCCTCCTCCGAAAAGATGTTGGTCGAATCGCTTAAATACGCTAGAACACCGTTTTTGCCTACTCTTGCCAGCTCGGTTTCATCGACTTTTTCCCCAATAACGGGGTCTTGCTCGAATTTCCAGTCGCCAGTATGTACGACCGTTCCTAAAGGAGTCGTAACAACGAAACAGCTGGGCTCCAGCGTCGAATGCGTCATTTGCAATGCCTCAATGGTAAACTTCCCAGCGGATACTTCCTCCCCGTAACTAATCTCCTTTATATTTATCGTCGAAAAACACGACTTCTTTTCTATTTTGTGCCTTAATATCGCGGCGGCGAATGGACTTGCGTAAACTGGGCACTTCAATATTGGCCACAAATACTCGACTGCTCCGATATGATCCTCATGGGCATGTGTTATAAAAATCCCGTTTATTCGCGGTCGATGCTGTACGGCGAACGTTGGGTCCGCTGTGATTACGTCAATCCCAAGCCTATCGTAAAATGTTACTCCGCAATCGATAATGAGCCACTCGCCATCGTGACCGAGCATCCCGAAATTCATACCGACTTCATTGGTCCCGCCAAGAGGCAAAAACACAAAATCGCGGTCTGTTGGGATAAAATTTGAATTCACTCCGTTTTTTGGATTTACTCCTTTTTTTGTAGATTTCTTTCTCACATTTTCCTCACTTTTTTCTTACCACAATCTTCCCTTATAATTAGAGGCATAATCAGAAGCACCCAAAAATAATTAGAAGACAAAGCCTCCCTTATGCATTGTATCATAAAGGGCACAGGAAAAATCAGCTACGATGAAATTTATTTTGCCCTCCAAGTGGTCTTGCGGGAAATGGCGAGGAGGAGTCCTGGTGTCCAAAATCAAACATATGTGCAGAACCAGGGATAATGAAACAATCTGACAAATATTCGAAAGGCATTAGGCATTACGTTTTTTCGCATCAATGATTTCGTTGATTGCCCGTGTAGTATCGCATCTAGCATGTTAATTGGCCCTACGCTTCGTTGCCCTCTGGCGAATCGTCCCTCCAAGCAACACTTGGCAGCATAACTATCCTTCCCCAGTATTCCAAGCACGCCTTCATATCGTTCTTAAACCTCACAAAATCCTGCGATTTACGGATGAAACTGGCCGCCCCGCTTTTGTACACCTTCGAGAGGTCTTCCGTACGCACACTATGCGTTAATATAATCAAAGGGATCTCCTGTATTCTTTTTTCTTTCTTTATTTCTGATATAAGCAGATGATACTTGCATTTTGAAATACTAATATCCATGAAAATTAGGTCAGGGTCCGGAAACCCGCTACAAGTATCTTGCTTTTTCAAATAATTAATGACGTTGCTCTCATTTTGCACGCAAAAAATTTTTATTTTATCATCCAGTTCGCCAACCGCCTTACGCATCAAAAATTCATCAGCAGGGTTATCGTCTATTACAAAAATATTTAGGTGCTTATCAGGGCACTTATGTATGATACCAAGTTCTTCTGTGTCGCTGTCTGGGGCCTTTTGCGCCCCTTCAAAGAAAAACTGAATCGGCGTATTAAACAGTACAGAAAATTCATACAGCTTTTCCACGGGGATCCTACTCTGCCCATTTTCATATTTCTGAATTTGTTGGTACGTAACACGCATAATCTTGCTTGCTTGCTCAAGTGTAAAACCAGCCTTTTTTCGCCTTTCCCTAATTTTGCGCCCTATTTGAGCGTAAAAACCATAAGAGTTCGATCTATCATTCATATAAGCCTTTCTATTCCTCAAACCATATTCAACCCGCAGTTGTTTTTGCCGACCATTCTGGCATTACTCATGTGAGAACACCGGGGGATTTTACGACTGTTCGAGCGGAAAAATCAACCGTAACGTGTTTTTCGCGTGATCGTTGGGTAAGGTTAGCCCCCAATTTGGCAAGCGAATGAAAAATAAAAATCTTGTAAACGGTTTCTTTACCTTTTTTCCATAACCTCTCCATGTGAACAAGTTTTTAGGGGATTTTTTATGAGAAAACTTTTGTTAGCAGCCGTTTGCATGGGAGCAATGTCAAACTACGGCGTGACCGCAGATTGTGTGAGGGTCGACGATCTGAAGGTGAATACTGGACCTTTGTGCAACAAACTTCAAGCGTGGAAAACGCGCCAAGACATAAGCTATTTGAGGAATTTTTCTGTGATTCAGCTTATATCTGCGGATTTCAGTCAAGAGGAGTACCTAACGTATGTACGGGGTATTTACGGTGAGCAAAACGAATTCTTTGAGAGAGAGTACAGATTGCTTACAGTACCTGCTGAAAAAAGAGATGCAAGTTGGTTATATCAATTTTGCAGCGAGATTGGGGATATCGTGGACACAGTCCTTCAACAATCGACGGAAAGCCTTACGCCTGCGCTAGAGTACAGAGCGTTAGTAAGCCAGCAGGTTAACGGCCTTGAGAAAATGTTGGAAAATGAGGAGATTACTGCGCTTGATTTTTGTAAGAATTGTTGGTTGACATATCTGGATACGGGAATAGACGCGATACTGAAGTTCATCGACAGGAACCAACCGTTGCTTTCTGAGTCCGATAAGGCGCAATTTGACCTCTTTAAGGACGAAATTGCGGTACTGGAAGAGCAGGCATCCCAATAAAAACACCAAGAGAGCATCCACAGGGCTATAGAGCCTTGTGGAGCCTGATAAAACGATGTCGGGGTATCACTCTCTGGTTTTGTTCCTGCTCTTTTTCGCGACTACAACTGCAACCGAGAATACTAACACTTTTAACAAATCAGTAAGACAAAATGGCACTACGCCAAGAGTACAAGCTTTTGAAAAGCCCACAAAAAAAGACAAGTGTAAATAGCCGCAAACAAGGACTATAAAGCTACCAATCACCCCGCCAAGAAATACTAGTGGGAAGCTCCCATTACACAATTTACGGAAATACAGGCCGGATAAATACACCGCCGGGATAAACCCTAGCAAGTACCCTCCGCGAGGGCCTAAAATCACATGAATCCCAGAAGAAAATCCAGCAAAAACAGGAATACCAATGATTCCTTCTAGCAAATAGAGCAGCACGGCGGCGACGCCACAATTTGGTCCTAATGTAAACGCCACAAACAACAATGCCATCGTTTGCAACGTGAATGGAATCGGGATGAACGGCACTGTCGCTTGGGCACCTAGAGCAATCGCTGCCGACCCCAGCAAGCTTACCAGCACCCCCTTAACAACCGGATTTCCCGCACAGCATTGAGACAACATCTTCAATCCAACACTAAAAAACAACAAGCATCCTTAACATACATTGCCGCTTTTGTCAAATTATGGAGTTACGGTGCTTAGCACCCTACACATCACGCTATCTTTTGGCATGCGCGGTATTCATCGGTAGGAACAAGCACTTGAAACATGGAGGAAAAGCTCTTTTTTGTTTATAGATACCTATACCCCGTCGTAAAAAGTTTGCTGGTTCGTCATTTTTGTGCTCGACTTGAGCAGTACGTTTAGTACAGCTCGGCGCCTGCGCGCAAAAATTCTTGCCATCAATTCTTTTTACGACGGGGTATAGCCCCCGCAAAAAAACCAAAAGCCAAGCCAAACGCACACTAAAAAAATCAGAGTTAGCTCTAAATCGCCTTTTTAGAGCGCCCAGAATTACCATGATTTGCCGAGGAAATCTCGAACAGCGATTTTTTGTAAAGCGAACAAAATTTCCGCAATTTCAGCAAAAAGACATTGCTGCCGTTTATCGTTAGAATTGCATCCAAATTATTCATGAAGTCAATGCCGTGCGATTCGTGTAATTCACCAATATTGTTCACAATAGGTATACCGTTAACATGCGTATCAAAATTTTTGGGCCTCTTGGCGACAATTGCAACAATCTCAAACTGATTACGCACTGTACCCTCGCCATTGGTCAAAAAGGAACGAACATCAAAAATATCCCCTATGATCAAGGATTTTATAAGATAAGCGTTATTTGCAGAGGCTGGCCAAGCGGTCTTTGCCGAAAGTGCTACGAACCTTGCTCCATAAAGTAATGCCATGCATACGAATATGTTCAAGATCGGGGTAGTAAGGGAAAAACTTTCCAATTGTCCCATTAACAGCATTAATGGATAATACATAGCAGTACTTAGCGTTATAGCGACAAATAATGGCGCCAACTCCTTTCTTGCATCCTTGTAAAAGGCTGTGGTGTGTGTTTTCAGAAAAATAAAAGAGCCCGTTGACAGTAGCAAAAAAACAAGCATATTCTTAACCAGAAACCCAGAGGAATACTCGAAAAATTCGTCCTCAAAGAGGAACGCTGTGGTGAATACAGAAAAAAACGCTACTATGCTATCAAGAGTAAAAGAGAGTTCTTGTGGGATTGGCTGGCTAAAAAACGTCGCCTGCTCTTTTTTTTTCGAAAAAAGCCAAAACAAATACGCGGCGACCTCCGCGGAAAAACACCTTAAAAAGGAGAAAAAAGCGGCCAGCCACCTAGCGCAATACGCTAACAAAACCTTCCCTATAGTGGTTATCTTTTCAGCGACTAAGCTACAGTCAAACATTACTTCTCCTTCAAAAACTCACACGGACCCGCTGCCCTACCGTCCGCTCCTCACATAAGGATTGTAGTTGAATAGCTTTCTAAAATCAAGTTTTGTCCAGGTCATGGTAGTCGGGTGGGCCAGAGGAACTCCACATCTAGCCCACCACAAATCTGTACGTTAAATCCCCTGTCCAAGATCAAACACATATGAGAAAAAATATGTAGTGAAAAAAGCCTGAAAAGCCCGAAATAAAAAATACAGTATTCACAAAAAGCAAAAAGGCCTCCAGAATGAAGTTAGAAA
>JAIRNU010000044.1 GCA_031257945.1 Holosporales bacterium | reverse complement strand
GAAGTTAATTCCGATAAATTCGTTTTCTATCCGGAACTTTCCTTCGCTCACGACAATGTACCACCTCGCAAAAACAAATGCATTTTACACATTTTGTATGTTCGGGTCAAGTGTAGCCCACCCCAGGGGCCGGGCCATAGCTGTCGTGATCTATATTCTTATGGTGCAACAAAAAGTATTAAGAAGTCAACCTATTTTCAGTTAATAATGTATGAAAAATGAAAATAAATATTTGGGGGCCTAGTATTGGGATGGTATTACTACAGTAACGGCTTATTGCAAGCGTTACGAAATTAAATCCAAATAAATGTGTGGCGTGCTAATGTCAGCATCAACCGCTAACTCCGCCTAAATTAGTGGGTCGATCTTCAGCTTTTTTGCAGCTTTCAATACAATGCGCAATATGAAATGTATTATAGACGAAGTAAGGGTGTGGAAAAACATACCGCGAATTACAGACTATGGAACAGCGGGGGACGGACAAACGAACCCCATCCTACCACCATTAATCGCAAGCCTAATAGAAAAAAGGAGAAAAAGCAAGCCAAAAAGTTAGCAAAAATGGACAAAATGTTGTGTCGTTTTGCCCCCGTTAACGATATAAATAACTCGTGGGTAGTTGCGAATTGGTGTACAAATGCTTGCTTCTTTGAAAACTGAATCACAAAAGGAAGGGTTTCCGGCTGTTGTAAAGAGGGATGGAAAGATAGTCCCTTTCGATTTGGATAGGATAACTCAGGCGATCACAAAAGCCGGGTTAGAGACGAATGAATTTGGGGAGGACGTGGCGTCTTCTATAGCGTTACAAGTACGAGATGAGATAACGCGCTGTTGTGCAAAAAGGGAGATTTCTATCGAGGAAATTCAGGATATAGTCGAGCGGACTATTTGCTCGGCAAGTTGTTTTAAAACAGCACGTGCCTATATTGTGTATAGGGAAAAGCACGGGAAGATCCGCAGAAACATGGCCGAATTCGTGAACGCTGTTAATGCGGTAAATGAGTATTTAGACCGGCTAGACTGGCGTGTGCAAGCAAACGCTAATCAGGAGTATTCGCTAGGTGGGATGATACTGAACCTCTCGGGGAAGGTTATAGCGAATTATTGGCTAAACGATGTGTACCCTGCGCCTGTGGCGAATGCGCATAGGGAGGGGGATTTCCATATACATGATCTTGACATGCTGTCTGGGTATTGTGCCGGCTGGTCCCTTCGAATGCTTTTAGAGGAAGGGTTTAATGGTGTTGCAAATAGGGTGGAGGCTGGGCCTCCGCGGCATATTTCCAGCGCCCTTGGACAGATGGTTAATTTCCTTGGTACATTGCAGAATGAGTGGGCAGGAGCGCAGGCATTTAGCTCGTTTGACACATATTTAGCTCCGTTTGTGAAGAAAGACAACATGTCATACGAGGAAGTAGAACAGAATATGCAGGAGTTTGTATACAGTCTGAATGTGCCGTCGCGCTGGGGCTCGCAGTGCCCATTTACGAATTTGACATTTGATTGGGTTTGCCCGGCTGATTTGGCCTCGAAACACCCTGTGATTGGTGGAGAGCAGGTGGATTTCACATACGGTGATTTGCAGCAGGAAATGGACATGATAAACAAGGCATTCCTTAGTGTTATGTCCAGGGGCGACGCTAAAGGGCGTGTTTTCACATTCCCGATCCCAACGTACAATATTACAAAGGATTTCATTTGGGATAGTGAAAATGCTGATTTGCTTTTTGAGGTTACTGCGAAATATGGCTTACCGTATTTCCAAAATTTCGTGAATTCGGAGCTGGAGCCGGGGATGATTCGTTCCATGTGTTGTAGGTTGCAACTCGATCTAAGAGAGCTCCTAAAGCGCGGGAATAGTCTTTTTGGGTCGGCGGAGCAGACGGGGTCTGTCGGTGTAGTAACAATCAATGCCGCAAGGTTAGGGTATGTGTATTCCGGTAATGAGGAAGGGCTGATGAAGCGCCTCGACGAACTAATGTATTTGGCTAAGCAAAGCCTTGAAATTAAAAGGAAAGTGATAGACAAGTATATGATATCGAATTTGTATCCCTTTACGAAGCGATATTTAGGAACATTACGGAACCATTTCTCGACTATAGGAATCAACGGCATTAACGAGATGATTCGTAATTTTACAGGGGATAAGCATAATATCGCCGACTCTGTTGGGTCCAAATTTGCTGTTAGGTT
The DNA here is from genome assembly GCA_031257945.1 of Holosporales bacterium. Classification (GTDB taxonomy): domain Bacteria; phylum Pseudomonadota; class Alphaproteobacteria; order BNTO01; family BNTO01; genus JAIRNU01. The sequence goes on along the minus strand of JAIRNU010000044.1, from coordinate 5,068 downwards.
TTTGGATAGGATGAGAGCAAGGCTTGTGGACTTTCAGGAGGAAACAGGGCATTTGTATAACCTTGAAGCTACTCCGGCGGAGGGGACTACGTATAGGTTTGCGCGCGAGGATCAGCGGCGCTTCCCTGATATCATCCAAGCAGGAACGAAAAATGCGCCGTATTATACGAATTCTTCTCAGCTTCCTGTGGGGTATACAGATGACCCATTCAAAGCCATGAAAATGCAGGAGGGGTTGCAGACGAAGTATACCGGTGGCACTGTTATGCATTTGTACATGGGGGAGCGCATTTCATCTAACGAGGCTTGCAAGGATATCATCAGAAAAGCGACGTCTATGTTTAAGATTCCGTACTTTACGATTACACCGACGTTTTCGATTTGTCCGCGGCATGGGTACCTAAGTGGTGAGCAGAGATTTTGCCGCTTGTGCGAGGAGAGCGTGCGGGAAATGATGGCGGATCCGTCGGCCGAGCTGCCTATTGAAAAGCGGCAAAAATGTGAGGTGTGGACGCGCGTGATGGGGTATTTGAGGCCGGTGGATAGCTTTAACTCAGGCAAGAAAAGCGAACACAACGAGCGCACTATGTTTACAGAGAAATGCTGCTGTTAGACGGGAAAGACGTCGGGAGACTGTTCAGGGTAATTTAGCCCTTAACGATGTATACCTCTTCAACTAAAGATGCTGGATTGTTCTATCCGAAAAGCCGTGATTTTGTGCGGATATTGGGCCGGAATCTTTCGTTGATTGGGTACACACATACCAAAAGCGAAATTCCCTATTCTAGTCACCTGACTTTCAGGCTCAAACACAACAGTCCGAAGCGCCGGACAATCTCTAAAAGTGTCGTCCAGGATTTCGGGGGCATTTTGTGAGATGCGCACTGTGTCCATATTCCGTTGCAAAATGTACATTGAACTGTTATCGCGTCCACGTCCGTAAAGATCTACAGCATTACGACTGCAACAAAACCCTCTACCTGCGTCGGCGTCACAGCTCACTTGTCCATTGTTGACTCGAACACAGTATCGCGCGTACTACGTATACAGCTTGCTGACATCATTGCCAGTGTCAAAATTTTTCCTACCCTATTTCCTCTAGGATTAACAAAGTCACGGACCAACATCAATACGCACATAAGGACCGTTTAGCACCGGCTCAAACCGTCCTTCCTCATCGCCCCAAGTGTAACAAGTGCTTCAGTACGAAGTCAATCCCCTTGCCAAGATCGAACATGTCCCATATTTGGTATTGATAGCAATAGTCATGTATAATGCCTACGTATTGGTTCGCATGTTGGATGGTGTATGTACTGGTTTGCTATTTTCGGTTATTTAATAGGATCTGTACCGTTTGGAATAATTTTTACGAGGATGCTAAACCTCGGCGACATCAGAGCAATAGGGTCAAAAAATATTGGGGCGACGAACGTATTAAGGACCGGCAACAAAACCGCGGCTTTTTTGACTTTACTCTTCGATATGCTGAAGGGGTGGGCGCCAGTTTGGCTATACATGCACTATAGTAGCTGCAATGACTATGGTAATTGTAGTGGAGTATTCTTCTGTCAGCATATAAGTACAAATGCCGTAGTGATAGCTCTTTTATCTATATTTGGCCACGTTTTCCCTATTTTCGCGAAATTTAAGGGTGGGAAGGGCGTCGCAACGACCATTGGAACGTACATCGCTCTTTCGCCTTTTTGTGCGTCAGTACTGCTGGGGGCATGGGGAGTAACGCTTCTTCTTTCCAAAATCTCATCTTTATCCGCACTAATTTCTATTTGTATTATATGCCCAATTATTGGCGCAATAAGTATATTCTTTGGAGGGGGCTTGTCGTTTTTTGTCTTTACTTTGCTTTGCGGGGCGCTTATTGCAGCGACACATTATCAAAATATAAAAAGACTAATTTACGGGACGGAAAGCAGAATCGGACACTAGTAAAACCTTCCAGGGGGCCAGGAAGCGGTACTTAGCAGCGTAATCCAGCGTTGCGACAGTGTTGCACGGTGGGGCGCTGAGCTGGCCTAGCCTAGCTTCAGTATTTTGCGGCACTGCCAAACCCAGGCAGTCCTGCGGCTCATAGGCGCCAATATCGAAGTGATTTGACGCCACGACGTTTATTTGAGGAGACTCTCGAATAAATGTCTTCCGCAGGCTGTTACTTCGCTAATATTGCTAACAACAATAAAGCAACAATATTAATAATTTTAATCATCGGATTAATAGCCGGCCCGGCCGTATCCTTATATGGGTCGCCGACAGTATCCCCAGTAACAGCAGCCTTATGGGCATCAGACCCTTTCCCGCCGAAATTACCATCCTCTATGTATTTCTTTGCATTATCCCACGCTCCCCCGCCAGAAGTCATAGATAGCGCAACGAAAATACCTGTAATAATTGTGCCCATTAGCATTGCTCCAACGGATGCAAATGCGGATTCCGGTCCAGCAATCCTATTGATGATAAAGTACAAAGCAATAGGCGACAATACTGGCAAAAGAGACGGCACGATCATTTCACGAATTGCACTTCTTGTTAGCATATCAACGGCTGCACTGTAATCTGGTTTATGTTCCCCAGTCATAATCCCTTTGATAGTCTGGAATTGGTGCCGCACCTCTACAACCACGGCGCTTCCCGCGCGCCCAACGGCCTTCATTCCCATCGACCCGAACAAGAAAGGCAGCATGCCACCGATCAATAGGCCAACCAAAACGTACGGATCTTGCAAATTAAATGAAATAGAAAGATGCGAAAAATAATACCGCAAATCCTCGGTATACGCGGAAAATAGGACTAATGCAGCTAATGCTGCGGATCCGATAGCGTATCCTTTGGTAACGGCCTTGGTAGTATTTCCCACAGCGTCCAGCGCATCTGTAATAGCCCGGACGTCGCTGGGCATTTCGGACATTTCCGCAATTCCCCCGGCATTATCGGTAATTGGGCCATATGCATCCAGTGCAACTATTATGCCTGCAAGTGCTAGCATCGTTACAGCTGCTATAGAAATGCCAAATAGCCCGGCGTTTATGTACGACACCACAATCCCCGCGCAAATTATGAGCGTTGGAATGGCTGTAGCCTCTAAGGAAACAGCGAGCCCTTGGATAACGTTAGTGCCGTGGCCGGTTCTAGACGCCTCTGCAATGCTTTTTACAGGTTTAAATTCCTTTGCTGTGTAGTATTCCGTTGCGATGATCAAAAGGCCAGTCACCACAATCCCTACAACTGCACAAGCAAAAATATTCATTGCAGAAAATGGGAGCCCGTCTAGCACTTCATTTTCAAGCATATATTTGGTGATGAAATATATCACCCCAGCAGAAAGTATGCTTGTCGCAAAAACTCCCTTGTATAAGGCTTTCATGATTTTTTTATCAGAGCCAAGCTTGACAAAAAACGTCCCTATAATGCTGCACAAAATGCATGCGCCGCATGTTGCTAGCGGATACATCATAAGGGCCTTCTTGGCCGCTCCAAAAAAGTGTATAGAGGCTAGAACCATAGAGGCGACAATTGTTACAACATATGTTTCAAAAAGATCCGCTGCCATTCCTGCGCAATCGCCAACGTTATCCCCGACATTATCCGCGATTACAGCTGGATTGCGGGGGTCATCCTCGGGGATTCCAGCTTCTATTTTGCCGACTAAATCGGCGCCAACGTCGGCTCCTTTTGTAAAAATTCCGCCACCAAGCCTTGCGAAAATGGATATCAGCGAGGCCCCAAAACCTAGCGCAACTAATGATTCCAAAACTAGGCGCTCATGAATGCCATACGCTGTAAATGCGAAATAAACTCCGATAACGCCCAGTAACCCCAGGCTGACGACTAGTATCCCCGTGACAGCGCCGGATTGGAACGCAAGCGACAGGCCTGCAGCTAGGCCGTTTTTAGCCGCCTCTGCCGTGCGGACATTGGCTCTTACGGAAACGTTCATTCCGGTATACCCGGCGGCTCCAGAGAAAAACGCCCCAATCAAAAAAGCGAATGCGACCATTTGGTCGAGAGTAAACCACAAAAACAACATTACAGCGGCGCCAACCAACGTAATCGTAAGATATTGTCGATTTAAAAATGCCCGGGCTCCGGTTTGAATGGCCGCCGCGACTTCCTGCATTTTCAAATCTCCTTTAGGTTTCGAAAAAACAAATTGTATAGAGAAAATAGAGTATAAAACGCCAAACAAACCGCACCCCATTACGAGTAGCATCATCTGATCATAAGAAATTTCAAAAAATGGCATAAACACCTTAGTAAAAAAAATGTACCTAGCACACGGTGTGTTATACCAAAAACGTGAGAATAGATCAAAAAGTCGTGTTTCTGCTTAGCACTATACCTCTTCAACTAAAAGATGCTGGATTGTTCTATCCGAAAAGCCGTGATTTTGTGCGGATATTGGGCCGGAATCTTTAGTTGATTGGGTATACACCCTTCCAGTTGTCCATTGGAATGTGCAGTGTTCATCGGTTGGGGCAAGTACTTGAAACAAGCATGGGGGGCAGTTCTTGCATCTAATTGGAAGCGCCCGCCTCCCACCCCTCTATGTTCTAGGGTTTTGGCGGGGAGCGATGGTACGACTTCCTGTTTTGCTAGTGGTTTGGCGATTTTGACGGCGGTAGTGGCGTATCCACCAAGATTCTTGGAGACATCATATCAGGCATCAACTGGCAAATACACGATGACCTCAGACTTGTCCTTTAGAAACCGCTTCAGCTTTGGATTTGACGCCCTGGCCGGGGTAAACATCAGCCATAGCTTCGTTATCGCAGACTTTTGTAGGGGGCTTCATGATGGGCAGGTAAACTTACTTTTATAAAGTCTATTCTGCCGGATCTTCCGACTCTTCCAACGAGTTTAGCCACGGCCGGCATTGCGCCCATTTGCCGTTGGTATACTGAATTGCCTTATCGTTATAAAATGTTATTCTGCAGCCTGGTGTCAGCGCAATTTAATAATGTCCTCTTGTGCAATTTAGAAATGTCCGGTTCTGCAATTTAGAAATGTCCGCTTTTTGGTAGAGAATGGGTCCATAATCCATTCCAAGATGAGGATC